>JALGYA010000071.1 GCA_029824475.1 Fimbriimonadia bacterium
GGCTTGCTGTGGGTCTTCTGATCGAGGATGATATCGCCGATCGATTCATCGATCGTCGAGTAGGTGTGTTCGCCGGTCAGGAGCTCCTGATCGAGGGGTGCTGAATTCTTATCAGCCATGGCTCACACCTCCTTTGCCTGCGAGGTCAGGATGCGGATTTGTCACCTTCATCAGATAAGTGGTCCTTGGAGTCGTATTGACGACCTCATCAAGCAGTGCGTAGTTTCGGCGGCTGGCCCTCGATTTCGCAACTGCGTTGTCGTGGTCTCTCTTGTCACCGAAGATGATCGCGTTGGTCGGACACGCCGACTGGCAGGCGGTGACGACGTCGCCGTCTTCCAGTGCTCGTCCTTCCTTCTTGGCTGTGATGCGTGCACGGTTGATGCGCTGCACGCAGTAGGTGCACTTCTCCATGACACCTCTGCCGCGGACCGTGACGTCCGGGTTCTGCAGCAGGTGCAGCACGGGCATCTCGTCGGTCTTGAGCGTGTAGTGGAGGAAGTTGAAGCGCCGAACCTTGTACGGGCAGTTGTTTGAGCAGTAGCGGGTGCCAACACAGCGGTTGTAGACCATCTGGTTGATGCCCTCCTTGCTGTGGACTGTCGCCGCGACCGGACAGACCGGTTCGCAGGGGGCCTGCTCACAGTGCATGCAGGTCACAGGCTGGAGCCGGACATCTGGGTTGTGCGTGTCCAGGCTGTCGCCGTCGCCCATGTAGTACCGGTCGATGCGAATCCAATGCATCTCACGGCCCTTTTGAACCTGTTCTTTGCCGACCCAAGGAATGTTGTTCTCGGATTGGCAGGCCATTGTACAGGCATTGCAGCCGGTGCACAGGTTGAGGTCGATCGTCATCGCCCACTGGTTGTATTCAGCGGACTGATCGTGCTCCTCACGGTTGTAGAGGTTGGGAAGGCCGCCTTCGCCGCCATGACCGTCATCCTCTCCGTGGCCGTCATCGTCGCCGTGGCCGGATTTGTGCGCAGCGGCACCAAGAGCGCCGCCAGCAAGAATCTCGTCAAGCGTGGCCTCCTGGACGATGTCGCGGCCCGTGTCGATCACTTCGCTCTCAAGAGCGTTGTGGAACTGCACGTTGGCCATCTCGTAGAAGCCCTCAGTGCGCCTCAGCGCACCCTCAAGCTGAATCGTCTGATTCGTGGCCGTTCGGAGGATGTTGGCGTAGAACCCGCCTCCCTGCTTCTCACCGTTTTCGTTGCCGATCTCACCTGCGGCCCATCGACCGTATCCGAGATGGACAACGACCGTGTCATCGGCCTGACCGATGTTTACGGCTGCCGGGGCAGTCATCGCTTGGATCCCGACTTTGACCTCAGCCATCGGCCGGCCATAGCCGCCGATGTGCCGTGAGACGTCCGGGCTTCCGCCGAGCTCTTTCCGGTTCAAGTTGAACCTGTCAGCGGTTGCCGGGCTCACGTAGATCGCGTTGTCCCACGTGTAGTTCGTGAGCGGCTTGGGCAGCTCCTGAAGCCATGGGTTGTTGGAGTACCGGCCATCGTAGACCGTGGCGTCCGGGAGGATCATCAGGTCGATGCCACTCGATGCTGCGGGAACGGCAATTCCGCCCGCAAGACCAGGAACGACCGAGGCCGAAACCTCCGCCGCCTTCGTATCAGGAACCACACCGGCCGAGAGAATATTGCTCCACCAGATGTCGAAGCCGCTCTTCATGACTCCGCCCTGTTCTGCGCCAGGAGAGCCGGCTGCCTGCCAGTTCGAAGTCCAGTAGTCACGAACGATCTGCTCGCCCGTTCGATTCTGGCCAGCTAGCCGCTCAAGCACTTCAATCGCGGATCGCGAGTCGTACATCGGCTCGATCAGCGGCTGCGTGATTGATGCCGTGCCGTCATAGGCTGTTCCGTCGCCCCAGGCTTCCAGGAAGTGGGACGCAGGCAGTGCCCAATCAGACCAGATACAAGACTCGTTCTCGACGCTGGTGAGACAAGCAGAAATCCGCGAGCCTGTCAAGGCCTGGTTGAAGTTGTTGCCTATGGGAAGGCAGTAGCTCGGGTTGCCACTCAGAACAAAGATGCAAGCGTCTGTTGCCGCACCCCTGCCGTCAAAGACCTTCAGAGCATCTGCTCCTGCAGCCGAGCGGGATGTGTTCGGCAGGACTGGATCAGTAACGATCACCGTGCTGCCGATGGCTCCGATCGCCTCGTTGATCGCATGGACCAGGGCGTGGGCCTCTTTCGAATGCTGCTGCCCAACGGACACAACCGATTCACCCGGATGTGATGTCAGATCACCAACGAGTGCGTCCATGAACTCACTCGGGACAGTCGCTCTGCCAGCAGAGGCTCCTGCAACGCCCACCCTTGAGGCGAGCGCCATCAGGAAGGCTGTCACGTCGGAGGGCTTGATCACCTCGCGGTGATCTGCAGCGGCGCCTGTCAGCGTGGGATACGCATCAACCGCGTAGATGCGGTTCATGTCGTGGCCAAGCGACTCTGCATCGCGTCCAGCCATGATGTCGCGCGCATATCGAACCGGCGCAGCACCGAACTGCATCAGATCGGCATCGACTGAAAGAATCGTCTTCGCCTTAGCGAAGTCACAATAGCTGTGGGCCTCCTTTCCAAAGGCCTGTGCGGCACCGTCAAGCTCGTTGTCGTGCGCAACCGAATCGAACTGAACCCACTGAACAGGGTTGGCAGGTGGATCTTCGGGATGGATTTCCGCCACGATTGCTGCGACGGCAGCTTCAAACTTATCGATTTGATCAGCCAGCACTTTAGAGCCTGAAGTCTCCGTGAGGATCACGATCCTGCTCTTTTTACGAACAGCGTGTCGGATCGCTTCGCGCGCTTCGCTGAAGAAGGAATCCCACGTATTGGGAACGTTCTTCATTCGCGGGCTCTGCAGCCGGTCCGGATCATAGAGGCTCATCGTCTCCGCCATGGCCATGGCGGAGCAGCCGCCCAGGCTCGCTGGGTGCTTTGAGTTGCCCTCGATCTTGATTGGTCGGCCTTCATAGCTGGCAGCAAGAACGCCGGTGGAGTAGCCAGCCAGCTCTGTGGTCGTTGCGTACCAGGTGATCTCGTCAGGAGTCTGCCCTTCAGGCTGAACGACGTGAGGAACGATCTTTCGCTGCGGCAGGAACCGGCAGCCTGTCGCCATCCCGCTCAGTGCAAGCGTTCCGCCGATCAGTTTGAGGACGTCACGCCGATTAATATCCGGAATCGACTTGCGGTGGGGGAATTCATCTCCCACCCACTGCGTGTACTCTTCCGTCTGCTGAGCGTGCTCAATGCCTTTGTAGGCTTTGCGCTGAACAGTCACCGCCGCCTCGTCTTTCTTATGGTCACCCATGGGTCAATTCGTCCGCCCCTAGCGGTGGCAGATGTAGCAGTCCTCCAGCTGCGTCACTTTGATGTCGCGTTTCTTAATGGCCTGGTGGTGCTCATCATCGGGCGCCTTGTTCGGCAGCCCTTCGGCAATTCGATGCTCTTCAGATGTCAGCTCATCGCCTGCTGCGAGCTTTCGATAGAGCTCAAAGACCTGCTCTCTCGGCTCAAGGGCGTTGCCCATCTCATCCTCAGGGATCGGAAGAATGTACTTCTCTGGATCGTTGTGGCAGTCAAGACACCAAGTCATGTGCAGCGTCTTGCCCTTGGCGGTCATGTGCATCTCCTGAATCTTGCCGTGGCACGTGTTGCAGGAGACACCCTTGTTGATGTGGATGGAGTGGTCAAAGTAGACAAAATCTGGAACGTCGTTGACCTTGTTCCAATGGATTGGGACGCCGGTCTCCTCGCTGGCACGAACAGGAGCGAGCATCGGGCTGTTCTTCCAGACCGTCGAGTGACAGGTCATGCAGACGTCGGTTGAAGGCACGCTCGCCTTGGCAGACGTCTCCACAGAACTGTGGCAGAACCGACAGTCGATCCCAAGCTCGATGGCGTGGTGCTGGTGCGAGAATGGCACCGGCTGGTTGATCGGGTTGTCAACCTTTGTATTGAAGGACGATCGGGTCAATTGCGACCCTGCAAGGAAAGCGATAAACACCCCACCTGCCGCCCCAAAAAGGCTGATTGTTGCTGCCGTATTGGCCGCTGGCTTGAAGATCTGTGCCATGCCTAGTAGTCCGCTCCGTTTCCGTGATTGGTCATGTGAATGAAAATTCCGTTCTGCCCGTGCGTCATGCCATCAACCCCCGATCCACTGCGAGGACGATGAACATGAGCGCGAGATACGCCATCGAATACTTGAAGAGCACCTTCGCGTGCTTCTTGTCCGGGTGCTTCACGAGCTGGATGCTCTGTGCCACCAAGACGAAGTTGAGAACGCCTGCGCCGATAATGTAGGTCAGGCCGACTGCGTTCTGGAAGAGTGGGATGATTGAGACGATGGCGGTGAGGACAGCATAGACGGCAATTTGAATCACCGTTGACCGCTCGCCTTTGACTACAGGCAGCATTGGCACGCCAGCCTTCGCATAGTCTTCCTTGATCAAAATCGCCAACGCCCAGAAGTGCACGGGAGTCCAGACGAAGATCAGCGCGAAAAGCATCCACGCGTAGGGGTTGAGGCTGTTTGTCACCGCCGCCCAACCGACAAGCGGTGGAAAGGCTCCAGCCGCGCCGCCGATCACAATGTTCTGCCAAGTCCGGCGCTTGAGCACCATCGTGTAGACCAGAACATAGAAGATGAGCCCTGCCAGTGCAAGCACCGCGGAAAGTACGTTCGCTGCCATCGTCAGGATGGCGAAGGATGCCACCTCAGCCAGCACGGCAAAGATGAGTGCGTTCTTTACGCTGACGCGCTGCGCAACCGTCGGACGACTCGCTGTTCGCTCCATCGCGAGATCGAGGTCTCGCTCAAGAACCATATTGAAGGCGTTTGCTGAGCCTGCGGCCAAGTAGCCGCCAATCGCGACCAGCAGAACCTGATGCCAGGCTGGCCATGCCCCGTTTGGCAGGTACATCGCCAAAACCGTCGTGAAGAGAAGGAGGCTGATGACACGCGGCTTCGTAAGTGCGACGTAGTCGCCAATGATCGACATTGCACCGCGCTTTTCTCCAGCTGCAGGTTCATCAATCTGCTTCGGCTTAGAATCGGGCAGCGGGTCACTCACCTTGAGTGTATGGATCGCCATGATCCCGAAGGTGACCCAGACGAAGACGGCCGCCGCCAAGTGCAGCAGCTGCATGATGACCGGAGCGCTCATCAAGAGATTCACTGCACCGAGAATCAGCTGTCCAATGAAGCCTAAAGCCGTATATCGCCCCCACTTCGTCACTTCAGGGCAGCTGCGCCGCACCGAGACGTACTTGACAGCGCCCAGAATGAGCAGGACGATTGAAATAGCCAGGAGAGGATGAGCAACTCCGCCTTTCAGCAGCGGATGCGCGCCTTCACCGATGTGAAGATCGATTCGGCCCGAGAGAGTCTGCGCCGCCTTGAGTTCAGCATCAAAAGCTGTTTTGCCCAGCGCAGAGAGTGCGCCTGTGCCCGCCATAACCAGGCTCCCAAAAGCTGTCAGGCCGAGCGCCCAACCAATGACGCCCTGACCCCTAAACTTGATCTCTTCTGCGATAACTCGGGGCGCTGCAGCAAGCGCTAGGGCGGCCATCAGGGCATAAGTGTTGACAAGGTGAATCGGCATGGCAACAGCACGTGCTGTTGATTTGTCACCTACAACCCAGCCGTACCGCACCAGCAGCATTCCGATGAGGGCTTCACCGATCGTGAGTGCCAGCACCCAGAACGATGCCTTGCGGACTACGCTCGACTTATCAAAGATGTTGCGAGCCCAGAAGTAGAGCCCGATGGTCATCAAAAGAAGGACGCCAGAGGTGGCGCGGTGAGTGAACTCGATAACCGTTTTGGTGCTCGATCCATCGGGGAAGAGGACTCCGCCGCAGCTGGGCCAGGAGACACCACAGCCATCGCCGGAAAGGGATGCGCGAACAAACGCGCCAAATACAATAACGAGCACCGTGCTGAACAGCACGGCCTTTGCGTAGCTTCTGAACGAAGCCTGCTTCGTCTCGACTTGAGACGCTGTGGCGTGATGGTCATCCGTTTCCATCACAGCCTTTCCTCCTGCCTCACCAGGCATCCCTGGAGGATCATAGCCCCTGACCAGAGGCCTGTGTCAACCGAAAACTAGCTGGTCCAGGACCATCCCTGGGCAAAAAAACAGCCACCCCCGCCAACTGGACAAAAATGTCCTGATTTGACGACGTCTTGACCAGCGTGCTCGTTGAGTTCAAAAGCGCATGTATTTCTTGAGTTGTGTTGTGTGAAGGCAGCGCCTGGGCCCGCACCAATCTAACTTCAGTGTGCATGCGGAAAACATTTTATTTTTATGATTAAAGTCAGGGGCCTAGGCTTTTTCGTCTTAAATAGAGCGAAGGATTAGAAAGAGCCCATGTTGACAGCCGCAATACTTGGAGCCGCGATGAGCATCGCTGGAGCTGGTCCGGGCACAGCCCGCCCGATCCGCTACACGACGCTCAAATCCGAGAATGCGCTCTATCACGCCGTGATTGCCGATATGGCAAGCGGCCAGGTCAAGGCTGAGGCCCTGTTTGAGCCGAAGCTCACCAAGTTCTGGTCTTTCATCACCAAATCCCAACCCGCCGCCGCAATAACCGGCACATTCTTCGCTTGGGAGACGGGAATGCCGGTCGCCGACGTGATCGTAGATGGCGTGCAGAAGGGCTCTGGCCATGTCGGATCAGTCATTGCAGTCGACTGGTACGGCAAAGTTCATATCTTTGATTCCGAGCACAAAAAGCAGCTCGACTGGTTCCCGTACCGCCACGCGCTGCGAGGCACGATCCGGGTCGTCACGAACGGCAAGGTCAACCCCAACCCTAAGGCTCAGAAATTTAAAGACCGCGGCCTGTGGGGCAGGGCCGCTCGAACAGCAATCGGCACCACTCGCGATGATCATCTGGTGATGCTGGCAACAAAGAAGTCTGTGACTCTCTCTGAACTAGGCCGGGCGATGACAGAACTCGGCGTCACCAACGGCATCAGCCTTGATGGAGGGGGCTCCACGATGCTCTACTATCGTGGGGCTCAGGTCGTCCCAACTGGGCGGAAGCTGAGCAGCATGTTCGTGCTCCACGAGCGCTCCCCGATCGACAACGACTTCCGGGATCACATGAAGCGGATCGCCAGGAATCAGAGGCGTGGTGCCCTGGGCGGAGTGCTCAGCCTCGGCCAGCAGCGGTAAACTCGGCCCAACTTGTCCAGGCCTCAGCTCGCAGTCATCATCCCTGCTTATAACGAGCAGGAACGCATCGGACCGACCCTCGACAGGGTGTGTGAGTATTTCTCGGGCAAAGACTGGACCTGGAAAGTCATCGTGATGAGCGACGGCAGCTCTGACAGCACCCCCGACATCGTGCGTGACAAGGCCGAAGCCGATTCCCACATTGAGCTGATCCACTACGAGCCCAACCGAGGCAAAGGCTACGCCGTCCGCCGAGGAATGACGGAAGTGGATGCCGACTGGCTCCTCTTTTCCGATGCGGACCTCGCCGCTCCGATCGAGGAGATCGAGAAGCTCTTCGACAATGTGGGCGACAATGCCCCGATAGCGATCGGCAGCCGCCCGCTCAAAGATTCCGAACTAGAAATTCGCCAGCCGTGGTACCGAGAAATGGCCGGCCGCGCGTTCAACAAGGCTGTCCAGCTCCTCGCCGTCAAAGGCATCGACGACACCCAGTGCGGCTTCAAACTCTTCGCTGTCGAGACTTCCAGGGACGTCTTCGGCAGGTGCAAGCTCGACGGCTTTGGATTCGACTTTGAGAGCCTGATGATCGCGCGAGACCTCGGCATCCCGATTGCAGAAGTACCGATCCGATGGTCGCACCAAGAAGGCTCCAAGGTCGTGCTGATGCGAGACGGGCCGAGGATGCTGCGCGACCTGTTCAAGCTGCGCCTCATGGGCAAGAAGCGGAGGCTGGAACCCAGTGCAGAAAGATGAATATGCACGCATGCGCAGCCTCGAGGACCACTACTGGTGGTTCGTCTCCCGCAGGCGGCTTGCGCTAAGACTCCTGCAGGAGATGTCGCCCGGTGATGGACCGGTTCTTGACGTCGGATGCGGGACTGGCGCGCTCCTGGAACAGCTTCAGAAGAGCCGAGAGGCCAGCGGCGCAGATCTCAGCGCCCTCGCATTGGGTTTTGCTCATGATCGAGGGATCAAGAATCTAGTCCAGGCCGATGCACAAGCACTTCCCTTCGAAACGGAGTCCTTTGACGCCTGCATCTCGCTCGATGTCATTGAGCATGTGCCCGACGACCAGGCAGCTGTCCGCGAAATTGCTCGTGTCTTGAAGCCGGGAGGCTCGGCGATCATCAATGTGCCGGCGTTCAGATGGCTCTGGGGTCCGCACGACGTCGCGCTGATGCACCAGCGCCGCTACACCCGGCGTCAAATGAAAGATCTCCTGGAGAGCGAAGGCTTGGTTCTGGAGAGGATCTCCTACGGCGTTTTCTTCCTGTTCCCCATCGTCTGCGTGATGAGGCTCCTTGACAAGTTCTCCAAGCGGAAAGAGGTGAGCCTGCCAGGCGTGCCCGAGGGTGCCAACAAGCTTCTGATCCGGCTGATGGACATTGAAGCGCATCTGATGAAGAGGGTCCCTTTGCCCTGGGGGAGCAGCGTCGTTGCGGCGGCAACCAAGCCTCCAGCGTAGAAGGCTTTGAGAGAGATGAAGACTGTCGGCTGCGTGCCCTACATCAATGCCAGGCCCCTGGTCCACCTGCTGGACAAGCCGGCCAGCCCTGTGCGGGTTCAGTACGAGATTCCTTCGGTTTTGGCAGCCCAGCTTCGTGAGGGCGCCGTCGATGCGGCCTTGGTTTCCAGCTGGATGGCTCTGACCGAGCCTGGGTGGAGAGCCGCATGTGGGGTCGGAATCGTCTCTGATGGCCCGGTTGAAAGCGTAAGGGTCTTCGCCAAGCGGCCACTCGATGAAATCGAGTCGATCGCGCTGGATCGGGCCTCTTTGACTTCAAATCACCTTGCGCTCCTGCTGCTCAAGGAGCTTCACGGCCGCAGTCCGGTGGCCGAGCCGATGCAGCCGGACATCGACTCCATGTTGGACGTGCACGATGCCTGCGTCCTGATCGGTGATCAGGGGATGGAGGCGTCTTCGGAGGGACTTCACGTCCTGGACTTGGGGGCTGCCTGGAAGGATCTGACCGGCCTTCCTTTCGTCTGGGCACTGTGGATTGGAGGTTCTCGGCTGGATGGAGAGCTGTCGTTCTGGCTGTCTGCTTTGGCAAAGGCTGGCGGCTTCGTCGAGTGCCCCACCTGCCCCCACATCGAGCTCGCAGCAAACATCATCGGCGATGTCAACCAAATGGTTGGAGATCGACGAGCGCAGCAGCGCGAGGAGATCATTGCTCACGCTGCCGCCGAGTCTGGATGGGACGTGGAGAGGGTCCGCAAATACCTCGGTGGCTCAATCTTGTTTCACGTTGGTGAGCGAGAGCTGGAAGGCCTCGCCCTATATGGGAAATTGCTGGCTGAGTCCGGCGTCTCTAACGCCGTCCACATGCCAGAGATGATCGAGGCCGTCGTCCCCCGTCATTTGAGCCCAATCGACCCTGCTTCATCCCCTTCTGCTGGGTAAGATTTGAGACCTCCCGTGGGGCTGTAGCTCAGTTGGGAGAGCGCTGCAATCGCACTGCAGAGGTCGAGGGTTCGAGTCCCTTCAGCTCCACCATCTTTTTCCTTCCGAAGCTGCTTTTCGGACCCCTTCTGCACTCTGAGTGCTACAATCAGCCAGCCGCTGAGGCGGCAATCTATCCGGAGGCCAAGTGAAATGCATGCGTACAAACCCACTCAATCCTGCTCGCCTGGCTCCGCCAGTTTTTCCATCTGATTGAACTGAAGTCGGGGCCTAGAATCTCCAGCGCAATAGATTTGTGCCCGACCAAGAGTGATATTCGAATTGAAGAACAACTTCTCAAATAAACTTTCTGAAAAACTGGCTCATCTGAGCCAAGACCAAATTGAGCAGCTCATAAATCGTGCCTGGGCGATGAAGCGCAGAGCCCAGTCGTCTGAGGACTCCCTGGACACCTGGGTGGAGCGTGTGCTTCGCAAGGACGAACGAGCGCTCGCACAAGCCACCGACCGAGTTGAAGGCCTCATCATCTCCGTCTCCCGCAGATCAGCCATCGCCGAAACGGAGCGAGGTCTGAGAAAGGTCAAGCTGATGGGCAGGCCAGCAGTCGTCGGCGATTCAGTGACCCTGGCGATCCTGAGTGACGAGGAGGCGATGGTGGTTGAAGTGGCCCCTCGGAGAACCAAGCTCTCCCGGCCCGACGTGGACGACGCAGATCGAGAGCAGGTCATCGTCGCCAACATCGACATTGTTGTCATCGTCGTTTCGGTCGGCACACCCCCTCTGCACCCACGCCTGATTGATCGGTATCTCGTGGCAATCCAGCAGGGCGAGGCGGAGCCCCTCATCTATGTCAATAAAATCGACCTGCTCAAGGCTGAGTCAGAGCTTGATGTCCTCAACCCGTACCGCAACCTCGGCATCCCCGTGATCACTGGATCGGCGAAGGCGCCTGGTGTGGATGTCGAGCTTCTGGATGCGCTAAAGGGCAAGATGTGCGCCTTTGTGGGCCACAGCGGCGTGGGTAAATCTTCGATCGTAAACAAGCTGAAGCCGGACGCTGGGCTGGAGACGGGTTCTGTCAGTGAAGGCTACGGAAGAGGCACTCACACAACGACCGCGTCCTCCCTCCACCGGCTCGATGACGGCACGACATTGATCGACACACCAGGAATCCGCAGCTTCGGGCTTCGTGCCCTCGAAGGCGCCCAGATCACATCCTATTTCCCGGAGTTTGAGCAGTTCGACTGCAAGTTCAACGACTGCACGCACACGCACGAGCCGAAGTGCGGAGTCGTTGCAGCTCTTGAGTCGGGCGACCTCGAAAAGGTCCGCTACGAGGCGTACTGCCGGCTCCGGGAGGAGCTGGAGTGAGTGCATTCAATCACTTCAGACACTGAAGATTCAAGCTCCATCGGCATTGCCACTTAGATTCACTGGCTAACCACCAGTGGCAACAGCTCGTGATAGGCAAAGTCCTCACCAGACGACGGATAAGAGAACGATTCTTTGAAGTACGCAGACCCGTCTGTCATAACCGCAATTTCCTGGTAGACCTGGTCCTCGCCACTACCTCTCGCTCGCGAGGCAGTGACTCCGGTTGACGAAACGTCTAGATTCCATTTCATCCACCAATAGAATCCTCGGTTTGGAGAGACAAACGATGGGAGGAGCCAGGCTCGCTGCCTCTCCCCAGTCCGAACGTCAAGTTCTACGAGGTGCCATGTGATCACTTCACCGAGAGCCGCGCCGACGGGATTTGCGATCAACAGGCCAAAATAGCGTTCACCATCTATGAACGCTGGAAAGCCCACTTCCAGGACGTCTTTCTTCCAGAACATTTCGCCAGACTCAAGCGCGAAAGAGCCGACATCATATGCGTCGCTGAAGCTCTTGACACTACGCTCAGCAGCGGCTCTGTCGGATGCGGGCCCACGCCCACCTAATAGCCTCGATGTTCCCCCTGCCATATTCTGGATCGCGATGTAGTCCAGACCGACGGCATGCTGGTGGGTGCCGTGGTCCCAGCCATGCAGCATCTCCTCTGTGATCCAGTGAAGTTGTGTATCAGCTTCTACAATGATCACGTTAAACTCGCCAAATTCAGCCCAGCGCAGAATCTGCTTTTCGGCAATTGTAGTCAGCTCGTACTCGTAGAAGTTGTTCCTCTCAAAGCCGAACAACTCAAGCAGACGGTCAATCTCAGGTGCGGATTCTGTGTCCCAAATAGACTCTTCACTATGGGTTGACTGCGATCCAGTGGCCCCTCCAGGATCTTGCGGAACAGGCTGGGATTCAACAGTCGCCAAGAGACGCGGTTCAACCGGCTCATCACCTGACTTTCGCG
>JALGYA010000290.1 GCA_029824475.1 Fimbriimonadia bacterium
CAGGGTCTGGCTCGTCGTCGCTCTGGTTCTCGTAGCTGAGGGTGACCCCCCGGGAGTCAATTAAGTAGACCGCGACGTCAGGGTCACCTTCCGGCGCCGGCATCTCCTGCCCGCCGACCGATGTGGTGCTGTTTAGTATTGTGCGCTCGTACTTGTAGACGCCGTTGAGGATCTCCAGCAGAACAACGCGCACCTCTTCCTTGGAAGTGAGCTCCATCTCCTGCCCAGCACCGGAGATTGTGACGTTGCTGGTCGCCTCGTAAGTTGACGCGGACGGCGCGACGCCGTTGATTTTGAGCTGGACGCTCTGAGCGTTGGCGCCTATCGCGGCCGCAGTGAAGAGTGCCAGGGCCGCACGTCTCGCGAGAGGGAGAATCATGATGGGATCATATCCGCTTTTGGTGCGGATAGTTCCTTGCCGGGGTGAGATAGGGTGATGCGCTTCGGTCGCGTGTTCGTCTTGAATAGAGGAGACAATCGGGATGACATTAGCGACGGCAGGTTTAGTCTTGCCTATCCTGGCAGGAGCACTTTGCAGCGATGAGCCAAGCCAAAAAGGGCTTTTGCGAGCCCTGGAAATTTACAGCAGATATGAGCTCCCGCTGCCAGCACAGGATTCCGAGCTGATTGCATTCCCGTCGCGCTCCATAAAAACCTATAAAGGAAATGACCGCAAGATCTTCCAGCTGGTGTTTCGCCAGCCGAGCGGCGATCCAAAGTACTTCAGGAATCCCGGGGACAAACCCATTGACTATTCACTTGTCGATCAGTTTCCACCTGTAGATATTGAGTCGCTGATGCGCACGGTCGGAGACTACGAGGGCCCTGTGGGGTACTCATACACGAGCCGATCCAGCCTGGTGTTCACGATGCAGCTTGCGTACATCGGGGAGATGGAACTGGCTCAAAGGTACGGCAGGTTCTCATCTGGCCTGCAAGATGCGGACGAAGGTCTCATCTCGTCAACATACGAGCACGCGGCACGGACCTATATCACGCGATACGGCTACGCAGACCAGTCGACTGAAACTGTGGTCAGCCGCTTGAAGGAAATGCGAAGCCGGTGGCTGGACAACGACAATCCTAATTCAGTGCAGCTGCAGATCGACGGGATTCTGGATGCTGCGCTGCCCTCTGACGCAATGGAAGGGAGCGACGTCTGGCTAATCGACCAGCTCGTCTTGATGGCTGGAGATCGTGGCGGAACTTCCGTGCTTGATTATCAGGCTCCGCAGGTCCAGGCAATTTTTGCGCGTGGGCCGGGAATCATCCCAGAGCTCCTCAATCATCTGCTGGATCAAAGAACAGTAAGAGTACGAGACTGGGACTCGCGTATGAGGTACGGCACCGTCGGACAGGTCTGTGACCAGATACTCGGCGACTGGATGGGTTCTGCCTTCAACTGGGGAACTAGGCAGCTATCTCAGACTCCGCATGAGTGGTGGGAGAGCAATCGAGGCAAGAGCGAGCAGGAAATCCTAAAGGCCGCAATCTTCCCCCGTGACCACATCAACTACTTTCTCGCTGAAACGGAGGGCAAACGTGCCTTGAACGGACTCCAGGTTCAATTGTTTGAGCAGAAGTTCCCCGAAGCTACACCCGATCTGTACCGCGAAACACTCCTGGCCAAAGACTATGAGAATGCAAGCCTCGCTAGCGTTATCGCGAACTCAAATCGGAGCAGCCGCGAGATAGCAGAGATCCTCGGTTCCGCAGCGACCTCAGGTCATGCGGTCAACAAGCTGATCGCCGCTAGGCGTTTGGTCGATCATGACCCGCGTCTGGCGGAGGAGATCCTCAGAATCGTAATGGCAGGAGAGCTGCCTGATGATCCAGTGTATCGTCGGGCCCGCATCAGCTTAGAGACAATGATCGCGTACCGGCTTGAGAATCAAGCCTTAGCACAGTTGATGCTAAGTCGGATCGCTCGTGAAGAAGTCGGCGCAAGAATCGCGGCGCTGGGAGCACTCTACAGGGTCTCCCTTTCCAGAGAGCATAGAAATCTCGCGATTGCCGGAATCGAATCAATGCTGATCGACGCAACCATGTTTAGCCCTGACATTCAGAACCTGCCGAAGTCTTCGGCCGAAGGAGACTACGTACTAAGTGTAGGCACTTATCAGTGCTCAGAGTTCGAGAACCCAATGCGGGTCGGAGACTATGCAGCCCTTTGCCTGGCGCTCACACTGCGAATGAAGGAAAAACCAGCATTTGACTGGAAAGAAAAAGACTGGGAACGGTACCGTCCTGCGGTCCTCAAGGCACTAAGCCAGCATAGACAAAAACCCAGCCTAAATCTCGACGTTGCGAGCGTGGCGGATCGGGACGGTGGCCTCTTGGCCTGCCTTGATAATCGCCTCAGCAGAACCGGCGCCGGGGGATGAGAATTCGATCACCTGACCATCCCAGCCAGCGACGGAAGTCTCCCGGAACTTCTTGGCCGTATAGCGCCAGACAACTTTCTTGAAGAACTGGCACGCGGCCGGGTTCTCTTCGTTCAGCGGCACCTGCCAGGTGCCGGGGGAGAGATCAAAAACGGTGCGGGCGATCTCTTCGCCAATTCCCAGGCCGCGGTACATGTGCAGCAGGAAGAACTGGGAGATCGAATAGAGCTTGCCGCCGTCCAGCGCTTCAGACTGCTTGACCAGAACGAATCCTGCAAGCTTGTCTTTTACGCGGATGAAATAGGCTGCCCTGTCGCCTCGCCTAAAGTAGCCGTCGAAGTCTTCGACCGGGAACCGGCCGTCGCAGTCAACTTCGATCTCATGCCGTTCGCTGAGCTCATGCAGACACATATGAAGCAGGCGCTCTAGCGTCTGCTTCTCATTGTCTCCGGCTCTTACGACTTTTAGTGGCACTGTTCCAACCCAGCCTCGAATGATGTCCGATTCCTATTCTTTCAGACTGGCGGCAGCCCGAAACGGTTCACTAAACCTGA
>JALGYA010000072.1 GCA_029824475.1 Fimbriimonadia bacterium
GTTCCGGATACGATGCTGCGATCACTGGGTGATTTCACCGAGCAGTTCGACGTCGTCCAGAAGAGGCAATCAGACTGGTCCTACGATGTCAGGCTGACAACCGATGAGTTGGAGCTGACGATCTTGGAAGAATGGAGGGACTGCGGGCTCTTGATTACCCTGCGAATGTGATCTCCGCTTGAAACGGATGAGAGTTGGCGCAGCATCTGGGATCTTCCTGGGCGCAAGTCGATAACATTGGGCGAGTTTCTTCACAAGACGCTGGAGCCAAAGACTGCCAAGAAAATTGATAAAAGGGCAAGGTTCTGCTTTGGAGCCACCAGCCCGGAGAAAGTTGCCCGGCGGCTCGGCGAGCTGCTGCCCTATGTGCGAGCCATGATCGAGTACGACAGAGATTGGGCAAATCCTGGGCCTCACGATCACTCGACGACTGGGGGGCGTTCGGAATAGGTGGAGATGTCAAAAAAGCTTCGGTGGCGCAATGTTCTGGTCGGCTCAGCGGCGGGACTGCTCTTGCTTTACGTTGGCAGTGGATGTCCCGACCCATGGGCGATTCGACAGAAGCGTGATGCGGGTCTGAGAATTTTGCTCAGGAACAGCATACGAACGTGCCATGAGCAGACGGGGATCTGGCCAAGATCTATGGCGGAGCTCGCAAAGTGCCAGCCAGACAAAGTGCAGTCACGGCTGGAAGGCGGCGACTTAGCTCTTGTCAAAGTGGATTCAATTGAGGGGAGGGAGACGGCCTCATATCACTTTTCCTCAGACAAGTTCGACTGGGACATCACGGTTGAAGCCGCCGAGGCTGCCCATGGGCAAGTCGACACAATTGAGACCAAGGAAGAGTGAAGTTCCACCCAGACGAAGGCTATCCGATCCTGGAATGCGCAGGAATTGAATGGCCGATTAAGAAGCTCGACAAGACGCTGGTAATCAGCTTCCATAGGGTCGATCTCTTCTCCTGGCACTACGATGTAATCGTTATCCATGCTCCTACCTGCCAGGACTGGGTTTTCGACTACAAAGATGAGGGGTGGATGAATCTGCTCAATTGGCTAGAAGATTCTGCACCTTCGGTCCGCGCTCGCGTTGACGAATTTTACGGAGAGAATTTCGTCCTCGATTATTACGATGAGGTCATCTGGCCGAAAGAGGGAGACTTGCCAATCATGCCTGAAATAGATGTCGACTCGATATTGCCGCCTCTTGACGAAGATGGTCGATACGTTATGCCAAACGTCTAATCTGAGGTCTGCACAAACAAGAACACGCCGTTCTTGTTTGACGTCACGATGTCGAGCCGGTCGTCGCCGTTGACGTCTGAGACCTCAAACTGCGTGCCGACGCCCGAATCCTCGTCGATGATGTGCCGAACCCACTTGCCGTCCTGAAACTCGTAGCGCACCACCAGGTGCGCCTCTTCTGAGCCGGGGTCGACGCCCGGAGGGTGGCCCCACTTGCGCTTTCCGGTGATCAGATTGATGGAGTCCCCCAGTCGGACCATCTCCGCAGCGTGCGTTACTGAGATCTGGTCATCGATCGTGGTCTTTTTGAACCCGGCAGCGGTCTGCCGGAACCACCAGACACCTCGGTTGTGTGCGGAGGTGGAGAGCACGCCTCCTTCGTCAGAATCGAGCACAAACATGTGCGCGCAGTCGTCGCCCAGGTCGGCATTCACGAACGTCCATAGCTCGCTGCACGGGTCTGCTGGCGGCGTGTAATAGCCGTCCTTGGTGATGATCTCATTGCGCCCATCGCCGGTGATGTCTCCGGCGCCCAGGCCGTGCCAGTACCGGCCCGACCCGGCACCGTTCAGCTCGCTGACGTCGTGGCAGATCCACTCTGCGTACGGGTCTTCGGCAGGTTCAAGCCAGGCCATTCGCGTGGTGTCGTAGCCCATCACCAGCACCTTCTGACCGGTGCCCAGGAGATCGACGTAGAGCGGGCTCTCGTTGCACGCGCTGCGCCAGATCGTGTGGACTTTCCACGGCCCTGCTTCGCCTTTTGGGTTCTCACGCCAGACCGCCGCACTTCCAGGCCGGCCGATCACGATCTGATCGACCCAGCCGTCGCCGTTCAAATCCGCTGCCCAGTTGTTGAAGCTGTTGCTCCATGCTAACTTGGGGTCGTACTCCTTGACCGGCGCGATCTCGTGCGGCGTCCAATCGGGAGCCTCATACCAGGCATTGCCTGCCATGATATCGAGCTTGCCGTCCTTGTTGACGTCCCCGACTGCAGCCCCTTCGGATACAAACCGCGTGTCGAGCACGACCTTCTTGAACTGGACATCATCCGTCCAGCTGGGATTGGCACCGACGATGCAGACGGCAGCTGCACCGAGTGACAGGCCGAGCCAGCCCAATCTGCCAGACCAAGATCGCATAAGCGGACCTTACCTCGGTCAATTGCGCAAATTGAGCCTGCAGGTCGCTGCTGAGGCACCGAAAAGTGCGACGGGTGATATCATCTAGATATGAAGCGCTCACTTGTCGTCATCATTCTCGCCTTGGCCGCTGGCCTGGCAATTTTTGGGTTCCGGTCTACCCCGCAGAAGATGGAGGTGACCGTGACAGTCAAGTCCAGGTTTGGATTTGACAAGACCGTCTCGATGATCATGGAGGTCTCCAAGGCCCACAAGTTTGGCCACCAGGGCGACCACCCGATCTCCGAAGTTCTGACTTCAAAGGGCTACGCCCGGCCGCGGACCACGGTCGTCGAGGTCTGCAATCCAAAGTGGGCCTCGATTGCGCTGGAGGAAGATGTCCGTGCCGGCGTGTTTATGCCCTGTGGATTCCTGGTTCATGAGGAGACAGACGGCATCTATGTGACTGCGATGGACACACGAGTTCTCTCGCAGATGTTCAACGGAGATCGTATGCCCGAGGTCGGTTCAGAGGTCTGGAAAGTCACCCGGAAAGTTCTGGATTCGGTGGAAGCGCAGTAAGTGGACAGGGCGTCACCCTCACAGGCAGTCTGAATCTATGTTGTGTGCCCTCTTGGTTCTCTGTTCGGGCCTTCGTGCAGACGGAGGGCAGGCAGCAGCGATCAGCCAAGAGTTGATCCGCTCGAATGACTGGCGGAACATCCAAAACGGTCTGGTGATCCCTGACAAAAGCTACGCCGACCAGCCCTACGTGGTGATCAATGCCGACGGCCATTGGGTTGTCACCCTGACCACGAACCCGTCACACGAAGGCGCCGCTGGGCAGCATGTTGTCTCTCGCATCAGCAGAGATCAAGGTGTGACCTGGGAGCATGAGGCGGACATCGAGCGGTCAGGGCCGCACGGGTTTGAGTCTTCGTGGGCAACACCGATCTTCGTGCCTGGCATCGGTGAGCAGGGGCGAATCTACTGCTTCTACACCTACAACGGCGACCACCTCACCGAGGTGCCGAACGAGACGAACCGCGTGGACACGCTGGGGCATCTGGTGTTTCGCTACTCTGATGACGGCGGCAGGAGCTGGTCTCGCGGCAGATACCGGGTCCCGATCAGGCGAACCAAGGTCGACCGTGAGAACGCCTTTGCTGGCCTGCCAGAAGATGATCCGAGGCGAGAGACGCAGCTGTTCTGGTCTGTCGCCAAGCCGGTTGTCAAAGACGGCAGCGTCTTTCTCTCCTTCACAAAGGTGGGGCACTTTCCTGGGCATCCCACACATTCCGAAGGCTGGGTGCTTAGGTCCCCTAATCTTTTGACTGAGGGTGATGCCAGGAGGATCAGTTGGGAGCTGCTGCCTGCGTCAGGTGATGTGGGCATTCGGAATCCTGCGCTGGACACGGAGTTCCAGATCCAGGCGGAGCACGTCACGGCGCCGATGGAGGCTGAGGGAAGCCTCTACATGGTCTACCGCAACATGAAGGGAGTCGTGGCCGAGTCGATTTCACGGGATTCCGGGAAGACTTGGTCGCTGCCGCGACCGGCGAGGTTTTCAGACGGCAAGGTGATCAAGAATCCTCGGGCGAACACGAAGGTCTGGAGGCTGAAGAGCGGCAGATATCTGCTCTGGTTTCACAACCACGGAAGGATCAGCAACCTCGGCTTCGATGGCCGGGACGTGGCATGGCTCTCTGCCGGCCTAGAAAAGGACGGTGAGATCCTGTGGAGCGAGCCCGAAGTGGTGCTCTACGACGACAATCCCGGCACAAGATTCAGCTATCCAGACCTGATCGAGCAGGATGGCCGAGTCTGGCTGACAGAGACGAACAAGTCGATCGCCCGGGTTCATGAGGTGCCGAAGGCGTTTCTCGAAGCACTGTTTGCCCAGCACAAGAATCGGCAGAAAACTAGGGAAGGGCTGATTTGGAGCAGCATTGAGGAAGTGAAGGCTCCAGATTCCCCTGCCACAGGGATGACGATTGACCTGGAGATCAACCTCAAGACGGCTTTGCCAGGAGTCGTTCTTTACAGATCTGGGCAGAGCAGAATTCCTGGGGTCATGCTGACCACAGGCAAAGAGGGTTCGATCAGCCTGGAGCTGATCGACAGCTCAGGCACTCGCGTGACCTGGACCAGCGACAAAGGTGTGCTGAGGCCGGGCACTCATCAGGCTGCCGTGGTGCTCGATTTCCAAGCGAAACTGATCATGTTTGTGGTCGATGGGAAGCTCGTTGACGGGGGTGCTGAGCGTCCGATAGGCTGGCACCGATACTCCGATCTTGACGTCGAGTCACTGGGCAGATTCGAAATGAGCTATCTCCAACGGGAAATCTCAGAGGCGAACGTCTATTCCCGAGCCCTGATGGTCTCGGAAGTCGTGGGGAATCACGCCTCCAGGGGCCGCTGACTGCTGACAAGGGATTGAATCGGATTCACTGAGTGCTAGACTCCGACGAGGTGCCGACATGGTTTTCGCCGCTTTGATCAGCTTCAGTGTCTGTGGATTAGCTGCCGCCGGTCCGGCGGTGGTCACTCCTGTTCCCAGTGCCCATGCCGCACATGGTTCACCTGCCAAGCCCATCAAGGTCTTCATCCTGATGGGGCAGTCGAACATGGTCGGGATGGGAGACATCAATCCGGATACCAAGCCCGGAACCCTCAGCACGCTGACCAAGGCTGGCAAGTATCCGTACCTGCTCGATGACTCAGGTGAGTGGGTTCAGCGCGACGATGTGTTCTACTACGACGCCCGTACGAAGCGCGGGAGCTTCCTGAGCGCGACGTCGAACAGTGGCCGTGCGATCGGGCCGGAGCTCGGGTTCGGTCACGTTATGGGCGAGCTGTTTGATGAGTCTGTCCTCGTGTTGAAGTCGTGCATCGGCAACCGAAGCCTCGGCTGGGATCTGCTCCCGCCAGGAAGCGAGCGGTACGTCGTCGAAGGCCGCACGTATGCCGGCTACAAGGACACGCCCGATTCTTGGATCGAGGGAGAGCCGAAGAAGGAGGTCAATTGGTACGCCGGGAAGCAGTACGACGACGACATGACCAACGCGAAGACCGCTCTTGCGAACCTCTCTGGGATCATGCCGGGCTACGAGGGTCAGGGCTATGAGATCGCGGGGTTCGTGTGGTGGCAGGGGCACAAGGATCAGAACCCGGTCCATGCTGCACGCTACGAGCAGAACTTTGTTCGGCTGATCAAGACTCTGCGGCGAGACTACGAAGCCCCCGAGGCGAAGTTTGCTTTGGCGACGATCGCGTTTGGCGGCTGGGATCTGAAGGGGCCAGGATTGACAATCGCCGAGGCTCAGCTCGCCGTGGGTGACAAGGAGAAGCACCCGGACTTTGCCGGCAACGTCGCCTCGGTTGAGGCGCGCGACTTGTGGCGAGATGCAGAGGTCTCCCCCAAGAGTCAAGGCCACCACTACAATCGAAATGCAGAGACCTACATGGAGGTCGGCCTGCGACTAGGTGAGGCGATGGCCGAGATGCTGTCTGTTAGGGCAGCATCGAGCCTGTAGGCAGCAGACGCTGCTGTTTCTTTGGCGCCCACCCCTGACGGGTGACGATCGGCACGTATCCGATTTCGAAGCCCTGCGGAGGCTCAACAATCAGAGCTGGGTCGATGCTGGCGAGGCTGCCGACTGAAGGCGGAGCGAGGAAGTTCTGATCTCGTTTCCACTCTCGGTGAATCTTCTCCACACGCTTCTGGATGGTCTCGCGCTCTGCGTCAGTCAGATCAGCATTAAGAAGTGCTGGCTGGTCAGCAAACCGGTACCAGTAATAAGTGACTTCGCTGCCGTCTCCCAGCACACGCTTGATAGGTCCGGCGACCGGACCAGGCGTCTTCCAAGGTGAGTCTGGATCGTTGGGAGTGACGTATGGATCTGTCGGCCGCTTGGGCTCGGGAAATTCCGCGGTGCGCAGGCCGGTCTCGGCAGGGACCTCATCCGAAGACACGACGGTCCAGAGCTCTTTTCCATTGTCGGCTTTGGTCAGCTGATAGTATTCGGGCAGGGTCACCAGCGAGCCGTTGTCGCCCTGATCCTTGTGGCTCCATCGGTACCCGTAGGTCAGGTCATCGAGGGCTGCCGGCTTAGCATAGGACGCCCAGTCCACGACCGGCGCGTTCTTGCGGTCCTCACCGGGCAGATAGATCTTCCACGTCGCATACCCACCACCTTTGAATATGTTGTGGCTCGTTGCAGCATCTCTGACTCGGCTGGAAGCAGCAGGCCCGCCGCTGAACCACCACTCGACACGATCCCAGAGAGCGCTCCTCGAATAGGTGGCCATCCGGTGGATTAGCGGGGCGTCCTTGCCCTGCCTGCCGGGGAAGAGGGTCGGGGCGACTCGGGCGTAGGTGACTCCGTTCTTGTCTTTGGCGATCATTGTGGGGACGTGCTGGGTCTCCATCTGGACGGCACGGTTGGGCTCCGATGGCCGTGAGTCGAGCATCATCCCGGCCACTTCCGGTTTTGTGGCGGTGATTTTCGTCCAGAAGTGGGGCGTGAAGAACGCAACCGGGCCCTTGAAGTTTGCGGAGTTGACAAAGAGAGTCCAGCACTGGTTGCCGGTTGAAACGTCCTTGCCTGCGGTTTTTGACTTCGGGTCCGTGAGAGGCAGGGGCAGATAGCCGTAGCCGAACAGCTCTCCTCTTGTGCCCTGTTTTAGGTTCAAGCCATCTGGCGGCCAGAGAATCGAGGGGCTGAGCTGGGCCACTGCGTACAGCCCGGTAGGATTGTCCCAGTTGCGGCCCTTGCCCGCTCCCGGCCCGTTCGCCCATTCGCTGAAGTTGAGCGCCACTCCGCCCATGATGAACTTGGGTGTCTCTGTCGCAAAGCGTGTGTCTCGCCACCATCCAAGCCCTCCTTCGATGTCGGTGTAGTGATCCTTGGGCTTCTCGCCTTCGAATTGGGGGAACATCCACGTGCCGAACAGACCGCTCTGGAACCGTGATCCAGGATAGGACTTGAGCAGCGGCCACGCCGAGACGTACATGGAGAATCCGGCGTTGTAACTCTTGTCGACCCGCTCGTGCGGCACGATCAGGTAGCCCGCCATCTCCGTCATCTTGGGGGCCTCCTGTACCGACTCGGCTATCGGCGCGGAGAGGGCGAGTTGGGAAACCAAGAATATCAAGCTCGTCATGGATCAATCCTCGGTGGGTCCGGGATCGAGAGAACTATACCGGGTGCTTCGAATTGCGGCGCAAAGGGCGATGCCGAAGTCGCACAGGACTCTTCTGCCGAAGCAGTTCTTTGAAACAGGTCGTGTATCCTCTATCGTTGTGAAACGACTCACGCTGTCCTTGGCTCTGATCGGTCTTGTTTCGTTGGCTGCGGCGCAGCCGCACCCGAAGCTGAGTGGAGGGCCGATGCCTGCCTGGTCTGAGATGACTGAGGCGGCAATCTGGGTGCAGACAACGCAGCCTGCCCAGGTTCAAATTCGGTATACGCCGGTTCGGAAACGGGACTACAGTGCGGATAGCGGCTACATCGACATTGCTGACGTGCCCGCCAAAAATGGACCTCTCGTAAACGCGACAGCCGAGAGTGACCTCATCGCTGTCAGTGTGCTGACAGACCTGGATTGGGGCACGGACTACCGCTACGAGCTTCTGATCGATGGCGAAGTCGTGCAGAGGGACTATCCCCTGACCTTCAAGACTCAGCCGCACTGGAGGTGGGCTGTGCGACCGCCTCAGCCTCCGGACCTCAAGATCATGCTTGGTTCGTGCAGCTACATCAACGAGGCAAAAACTGATCGGCCAGGCAATCCGTACGGTCAGGATCCCGCGATCTACCAAACGATGGCAAATCAGAGAGCTGATTTCATGCTCTGGCTGGGCGACAACGTCTACTACCGTGAAATGGAGTGGCTCACGGAACAGGGCATGCGCAGGCGCTGGCGTTATGACCGCTCCATGCCATTCGTTCAACAGCTGCTGGCGAGCACGGTGCACTACGCGACGTGGGACGACCACGACTTCGGACCGAACAACAGCGATCGGTCCTTCCGGCTAAAAGGGGAGGCGCTCGATGTGTTTAGCGACTATTTCCCGACGGTCAGACGAGGGACTCCTGAAACGCAGGGTGCGTTTCACCGGTTCGAATGGGGCGACGTTGAGGTGTTTATGTTGGACGACCGATACCATCGAGCCCCGAATAATGCGCCCAACTCTCCAGAGAAGAGCATGCTTGGCGATGCCCAGATGCAGTGGCTGAAAGACTCGCTCTCGAACTCCATCGCGACGTTCAAGATCATCGCTAATGGCAATCAGGTGACCAAGCCGCAGGTTTACGGCGAGGGAATGGTCCGGTTTGGAGACGATCTGCCGGAGCTGATGGACTACATTCGCGAGGCGAAGATTCCTGGAGTCCTTTTCCTGAGCGGGGACATCCATTCTACTGAGCTCTTGCGAACGCCCGTGGAAGGGTCTTATCCGATGTACGAGTTCACATGCTCGTCGATCACCGCTGGGTCCGCCAGCTCGCAGGTCGACACTCCGGTTCGCGTGCCAGGCACTAAAGTGACGGGCACAAACAACTTCGGGACGATCGAAGTTCTTGGGCCGTCGGGGTCACGCAAGCTGGTGCTTCAAAGTCTGGACAAGTCAGGCAAAGCACTCTGGACACATGAGATTTCGCAGAGCGAGCTCACTCCGCCCAGTCAGTGAGGTCCTGTTCGGAAGAGAGCGGCCGATCCAGCTTAGGACGAGCCTAACGCCTGGCAGCAAAGATGACTATTTGAATCTAATTCCGCAAGGTGCTGAGATGAAGGGGAGTGGTGCGGGGGAATGACTCCGACTGCCTGTTTGAATCTGGAAATCGGCAGAAACGGTGAGTTAGAGGGGAGTTAGGGAGAGTGCGTGGGGTCCGAATTGGGGCCAACTCTTGAGCTGGCGACAGCAGGCCTCGCGCGGCTGGAAATCAGCTAATTTCACCGGATGAGAGACACCCATGGAAAGTGGGGCGATGACAGTGACGATAGACGACGCGAGAGTCATCTCGCGCATAGCTGACTGAAGACTCCATGTGCTCATAGCGGCTGTTGAGGAGATCTTAGGCGTTCTGGAAGGTCGGTTACCGAGCTCCTGGCGCGCATCCGCTCAAGCCTCGCTTCAGAAAAAACGTCACCTATGCGGGGTTTTCTTGCGTATGGCGATTGAACACAGTGGAGGACAAGCGCGCAGCTCCGATTCGGGCTCCCCGCTTGCAGCAAAGATGAACATTCAACGTATCATCAGTTTGGCAGTCGCTTCAGCGTTTCTCATAACGAGCGCGGCCGCCCAGACTGGCACCGTCCTGTGGCACCAGAAGATCAGCGACACTGAGGGCGGATTCACCGGCATCCTGCCCGATCTCGAATTCTTAGGCTGGTCAGTGGCTCCGATGGGCGACCACGACGGCGACGGCGTGGACGACTTGGCCGTGGGGGCACTCTGGGACAGCGACGGAGGCTTTCGACGCGGCGCCTTATGGATCATGTTCCTGAACTCTGATGGGACGGTCAAGTCGCACCAGAAGATCAGCGACACCGAAGGCGGATTCACAGGCGTCCTGGACAATATCGATTGGTTCGGCAATGGCCTGGCATCGCTGGGCGATCTCGATGGCGACGGCGTCGGAGACCTCGCCGTCGGTGCATTCAAAGATGACGACGGAGGGCCGGATCGAGGCGCAATATGGGTTCTGTTCCTCAACGCCGACGGCACAGTCAAGTCGCACCAGAAGATAAGCGACACTGAGGGGGGTTTCAGAGGCGCCCTGGATGATAACGATCGATTCGGCGTTTCTTTGGCCCCGCTAGGAGACCTCAACGGTGACGGCGTGGTCGACCTCGCCGCGGGAGCGGCCAACGATGGCGACGGCGGCGCTTTCCGCGGAGCCGTGTGGGTGCTCTTCCTCAACGCCAACGGCACAGTCATGGGTTACAAGAAGATCAGCGACACTCAAGGCGGCTTCTCTGGCATCCTGGATGATGGCGATAAGTTTGGCCGTTCGGTTGACTCGGTCGGCGACTTGAACGGTGACGGCGTGGGCGACCTGGCTGTAGGTGCGGTTGGCGACGGCGACGGGGGATTCGAGCGCGGCGCGGTATGGGTGCTGTTCCTCAATTCCAACGGCAGGGTCAAGTCGCATCAGAAGATCAGCCAAACCGAAGGCGGATTTAGCGGCATTCTGGATGACGAAGATGACTTAGGCACTTCGGTTGCGTCAATGGGGGATCTGAATGGCGACGGCGTGGGCGACATTGCCGTAGGGACGGCCTATGACGATGACGGCGGTGATGCCCGAGGTGCGGTCTGGATGCTATTCCTGAATTCAGACGGCACGGTCAAGTCACAGCAGAAGATCAGCGACACAGAGGGCAGCTTCACCGGCGTCCTGGATGACGGCGACAGGTTTGGCATGTCAGTGGCGTCAGCGGGTGATCTGGACGGTGACGGGCAAAATGAACTGGCCGTGGGGGCAAATCGCGATGACGACGGGGGCAGCGACCGCGGCGCAGTCTGGGTGCTGTTCCTCAACGGCTCAACTCCGCAGCCAGGGATTACTGTCACTCCGACCGATGGACTGGTCACTACGGAGGAAGGTGGATCAGACTCGTTCTCCGTCGTATTGAAGACTCAGCCCACGGCAGACGTATCCATCGGCTTATCTTCGAGCGACCTCTCTGAGGGAACGGTCTCGACATCTTCGCTGACCTTCACCCCTGCGAACTGGAACGTTCCGCAGCAGGTCACCGTGACCGGCGTGGATGACGCGGTGGTTGATGGACCGGTCGCGTACTTCGTCGACCTTGCCCCAGTAGTCAGCGCAGACGCGGACTACAACGGACTGAACACCGTCGGCGTGACCGTGACGAATCAGGACGACGACACGGGAGTGACCGTCGACAGCATCTCACCCAGCTCGATGGATGCAGGAACCTCAGTCAGCGTGACGATTTCTGGTTCTGGCTTCGCTGAGGGAGCGATCGTGGATCTCGGAGGCAGGAAGGCCCCGGCAGTGAGCAGCTTAGTAGTCGTGAATTCCTTTACGATCACCCTGACGCTGACTTACGATGGGCGACCGCCTAAAAACGCAAAGGTGTTCGACGTACGCGTGACAAACCTCGACGAAACGACGGGAGTGCTGGCAGGCGGGTTCACGCTGAACGGCAGATAGCTAGAGGTTCCTTTGTCAAGACAGTGCGGGAGCTGGGCATTCGCCCGGCTCCCGTCAATTAGAGGCCTGCCTTTGCCTGACGGTCTTAGAGTAGTGCAGCGGAGCAGCCGCGTTTACAAGAACCAGCGGCAGCGCTTGAACGACCGACATGTACTCACCAACTGACCATGTGCAGCTCGCATGGTGGATGGAGGTGTACCGGGGAATGGTGTCAAGCGGTCTTTCGACAGAACAGTGTCTTGAGAGCACCGAGCCGTCAAACCTGCACCTGGTTGAAGAGGAGGATTGGTGCGCGGGAAAAGACTCGAACTTTCACGTCCAGTTAGGACACTACCACCTCAAGGTAGCGCGTCTA
>JALGYA010000291.1 GCA_029824475.1 Fimbriimonadia bacterium
AAGGCCATCAGCGCATTGATCGCTGCCTGGTCGTTGCCAGCTTTAACATCTTCGATCGCCTTGCGGGCCGCATCAAGCTTCCCGTCCAAAGAGTTCTCAATTCCATTGTGTAAATTGAGATCGATCACCCTCTGCATCAGTTCATCCAGCATTTCAATTGGCCCTCGCGCAGTCACCACGCGGGCACTACCGGCAGCTGCCCCGCTCGTATCGTCATGCGGGGCCCCAATAATCACGTCGGCATAGCCATCGCCGTCTACGTCACCAGCACCACTCACTGACCGGCCGAAGCCGTCAAACCAAGAGTCGCCGTAGATTTCCATTAGAACAGATCCGTCAGCACCGGAAAACACCTTTGCGCCGCCAGAGTCATCAACCAAACCTCCAGCACCTACGGCGCCAATCACCAAGTCTGCAAACCCATCCATGTTCACGTCACCTGCCCCGCTAACTGACCGTCCGAAGTAATCTCCCACGGCATCCCCATGGAAGGCATGAAGAATGCTTCCATCTGCGCCTGAGAACACGCTGGCGCCACCAGACATCATCCCGCCATAGTATTCATTAGGCGCCCCCGCAACTACGTCGGCAAGGCCGTCTCCATTGACGTCCCCTGCGCCGCTGACGGAAAAGCCCAACCTATCGCCGTAGGACTGACCTGAAAACGTGTAGAGGATGGAGCCGTCAGCACCGGACAATACTCTGCAGCTGCCAGAGTTAGACCCGTTGTTGTCGTCGTTATGCGCCCCTGCCACCAAGTCTGGAGTCCCATCGTTGTTGACATCACCGGCGCCGCTGACTGACCAGCCGAAGTAATCAAACGGCGAGTCACCGCTGAAGGTGTATAGAGTGGAGCCGTCAACACCCGAAAAAACACGGGCGCTGCCGGAAAAATCGCCGTGGTTGTCATCACCGAACGCACCGACTATAAGATCCGCAGACCCATCACCGTCAACGTCTCCAACACCACTGACTGAACATCCGAAATAGTCATATGGTGAATCTCCATGAAGTTCGTAGAGCATGGAGCCGTCTGCCCCAGAATAGACACAGACCCTGCCAGAGTTCTTGCCGTTGTTGTCATCATTAGGAGCCCCAACAACCACGTCTGGGAAACCGTCTACGTTGACGTCGCCAGCACCGCTCACAGAAGAACCGAAGTGGCCAAATACTGAGTTACCGAAAAACGTGTACAGAGTGGAGCCATCAGCGCCGGAATAGACGCGAGCGCTGCCCAAGGCTAGGCCTGTGCTGTTATCAAGAGGCGCTCCAACGATTACGTCTGAGAACCCATCTCCATTGACGTCACCAGCAGTGCTAACCGCCCACCCCTGATTATCGCCCGCGGAAGTGCCGTTGAAAGTGTACAGCGTTGTCTGTGCATTCGCCACCGTAAACATCGCCGCAAGAATGAACATCAATGCTGTCCTTGATGCATGGAACATTTTTTTTCACCCGGGCCCCTCTCGCCGGTGCCCTATCCACAACGTAACAGATTCGGTGATGAATCCCAGCGGATTTGTCGCAAAAGGCCAGCAGATTTGCGGGGGCCCTGGTGAATGCATAGAAAACCTCCGCCGGAATCGCTCTGATTCAAGCGGCGCCTCATCGGTGATTTCCGGCCAATCCCAATCACACACGAGCCCAACATCTCTCCTCGATGAAAGGTCTGAACCCTTGCTTGAAAGCGACTGGGTACACCACTTTTTGAGGGGTAATCTCATACCGAACTCGAGGAGGATTGAGGCCTAGATTGGTGAGTCTCAGCGCGAAAGCAAAGAGTTCCCAGTCGAGCCTAAGCCGTGCACCGGTTTCCGGGAGAGCGACCCTTCTGCACAATCGATCTGGCTTGTGCCTTTAGGCGGCAGACGCCGCCAAATCCGACTCAGTGGCCTCAGTGCATCTGCACGAATCTCTTGCGATGCTCGCAGGACCCGTCAATAGAAGGAGAACACGCATGACCAAGACTCGGGACAAGAACACCTCCTCCCCCACGCGCTGGCAAGTACTGATCGGCGCCATCATCATCCAGCTGATTCTCGGAACCGTGTACGGGTACAGCATTTTCTGGCAGCCGCTCCAGGCAGAGATCTTCCCCACCGTCATCACCGAGGCCCAGCAGGTCACGATGGAAGCTGCGAACGAGAGCATTGCAGGCATGACCGTGGTCGCCGACGAAGCTGCTGTCGAGGCGATTGAGACAACCCAGCGTGGCTATCTGAAATACGCCTTTTCAATCTGCATTCTGTCCTTCGCCTTCGTGATGGTTCTTGCCGGGCGGCTTCAGGACGTTATGGGGCCACGGATTCCCGCGATCATCGGCGCCTCGCTCATGGGAATCGGGTTCATGCTTGCCGGGTCGATGAGCAATCAGATCGTGTTCTATCTGGCTCATGCGGCCTTCACTGGGGCAACCGCAATACTGCTCCTGATGATCTACCACGCGCTTTCGGCCAAGGTCGACAAAGAGCAGTTTCCGATGCTCCAGTACGTCCCGATGGGCATCATTGCCGCGGTCGTCACAGCGGGCATCACCCTGGGCAATCAGTACTTGAGCAGCACCGGTCAGATAGATCGACTTCTGCTCCTGTGGGGAACGATTGGCTTCCTGGCCGGCTCGGGCATCGGGTTCGCCTACGTCTGTCCTATCGCGGCCCTGGTCAAGTGGTTCCCAGAACACAAAGGGCTCGTCTCCGGCCTGGCGGTCGCTGGGTTTGGGTTCGGAGCGTTCATCCTGAAGGACCAGACGGTCGGTGCATTCGGCTATCTGCAGAGCAACTCGATCCAAGACTTCTTCCCAATCCACGGCCTGATCTGCTTTGTCGCGATCACGTTCGGAGCGATGCTGCTCCGCAACCCTCCGGGAACAGAGACCGCTGCCGCAGCCAAGACGGACAGCGGTTGGCAGGACACCCTG
>JALGYA010000292.1 GCA_029824475.1 Fimbriimonadia bacterium
CGTGCCTGTCAGGCCGAGCCATCGCATCCCTTTTCATTGGCCTCCTCACGCGGTCAGCATGGACTTCCATGTGCTGGCCAGTGATTGGAGCGGCAGCGACGAATTTGAACTGGATGGAGAGGTGTTCCAAATCTCGGTTGCCAAGACGCCGTTTGGGATATTTGGGCGGTGCGTCAAGTATTGGAACGAGGCGAAGGCCAACTCGCTGGAAGAAGTGATCGAAGGCCTGAAGAAAGGGCTCCAGCCGCTGTTGGATCGCCAGCGAGCGATCGGGCAGGCGCTCGGCATGCAGGGCCGATGCACAGAGGAGGTTCGGAAGCTTTCGAGGTCACAGCTGGTCCGGCTTCTTTACTGCCGAGACCGTGATGCGGCAGCCGAGGCTCAGAAAGAGATCGAGAAGCAGGCGAGCTCTGGGCTGTTTACTGAGGCTTTGATTCACATTCTGGATGACCGCACTCATCCCCTGCGGCGGATCGCACAGTGGTGTGTTCTTGATATGTTTGAGGACCTTCCGGCCTTCTGCAGGAGTCCTGAAGATGAGGTCAAGGCTGTGGCAGCTATCCGAGACTTGGTGTGGTCGGCGAACGACGACTACGCCAGAACGATCTATAAAGCTGGTGTAGTGCTGGGCGGGCACGTCTGTTCTGACCAGAGCGCTGAGGCCCTGTTGGCCTGCATGTTCGCACCCAGCAGAGTCGGCCGACGGAGTGCGATGCACGCTGTGTTCCACCTTGCGGAGTGGATGCCGGAGAAACGGGATTTGATTGTTGAGCAGCTCACCAAGGCTTCAAAAAATGACTCGGAGCCGCTGCTGCGCACCTTTGCTGCCTGCATGGCCCGGGACATTGAGACCAAGGCCCCTGAGCATGTGACGGAGCCGATGTTCCCCGAGGAGGCGGACTGATGATCGCTGCCGTCGTATTCGCCACGATCACGTCCCTCCCAGAATTGGAGGACGTTCTTGTTCAAGAGTCGCTGAAAGGCGTGATTCCCGGCGTGTGTGTCCTGGATGCACAGGGCGAGCTGATTTATGAGCGGGGCGGATTTTCGCGAGTGATCCCGGCGAGCAACCAGAAAATCATGACGGCTGCTTATGCGCTGCATGAGCTGGGGGCGGATTCGGTCATCACGACACGGTTTTGGAAGACTGACGACGGCGTGATTGTCGACGCGCCCGGTGATCCGACGATTACTTTGGAAGAGCTGCTCGCTGTGCGAGAAGAGCTGGAGATTCAAGACCGAGCCAAGGTCTACGCCCGCCAGGCGTTCCAGCCAGGGACCCCTCCTTCGTGGGAGTGGGATGATCTTAAGTATCGGTATGCCGCGCCGATCCATGGTCTCAGCTTTGATCAGGCCGCGTTCCAGATTTGGGCTGAGAATCGCGAGCTTGACGACATTCCTGATGCGCTCGGCTTGACGCTTCACCGACCGACGAAGTTCGGGCGGATGATCAACGATTTTGAGATGTCAACTCGGACTCTGACGATTCAGGGCCGACTGCCGAGGTCCCGCACGATGGTGGCCCGGTTTGCACAGGTGAGCCCGGCGGAATCGGCTGCTGCAGCGTTGGGTGGAGACCTCTTCCCTTATGAAGAGGCTTTGCCGGAGCGAGAGCCGGATGCGGTGCTCGTGAGCGAGCCGATTTCGGTGATCGTGAAAGAGTGCCTTGAGGACAGCAACAACGTCCTTGCGGAGCATCTGATGCTGCTGGCAGCCTCGGCTGACGAGCCTCTTCCGGTAGACAGCTATCCGGCTGCAGCCGAGCGAATGTACCAGTTCTTGTCAGAGACCGTCGGTGCTGACGCCATCGCTTTTCGGCCGGTCGATGGCAGTGGCCTGAGCAGGCAGAATCTGGTCACTGCCGAGGGTATTTGCCGGGTTTTGAGGTGGTGTGACGCTCAGCCGTTCGCTGCCACGATGCGGGACGGGCTTGCGGCACCCGGCGAAGGCACGATGAAAAGCCGTTTGAAAAGTGTGCCGTTCGTTGGGAAGACTGGCACAATAAATGCAGTATCTGCGTTAAGCGGAATACTCGACCCGGACAACGGTGCGCCGATCTACGTGAGCGTGATCTTTAACAGCTCTCTCACACGGTCAAGCGTTATGCGCCAAGTCCAGGACGAGTTTGTTCGCAAATGCCAAGCGGTTCTCTACGATAATGACGATCTCACCCAGCATCCGACGCACATATTCAGCAGCCTTCCCGACCCCGATGCTCGGCGTGCTGATGCTGATCGGATTTACGGATTTAGTGGTGACAGCGGTGCTGCATTCCCAGGGCTTGATCGTCGAGCTGAACCCGCTTATGCGGCCTCTCATTGAGACGAGCGAATGGCTTTTCTCCGCGGTTAAGGCCTCCACGCTGATTCTCGCTTGGCTGCTCATGGTGAAGCACGCCAAGGTGAACCTTGAGTTTGTTCACAAGGCAGCCATCGGCGGATCGGTCGCTTATATGCTGATCTGGTCGAGCTGGTTCTTCTCGGCTATGTAGCCTTGCCATCGAGCTGCTTGATCAGCTTGAGCCCTTCTTTGACTGGCGGCCATTCCAGGTAATCCTTCTTGCCCGACCAGGTTGAGAAGAGGTGCCCCATCATGTTCGGATGGTCGAGGCCGTGGGCGTATTTGATGAACGCGTTTGAGGCTTCGACTTTGTTCCAGCCAGTCGGGAGGACCTTGAATCCTCTGCTGAGGAAGAACGGCACAGAGGGATACTTCTCCTGCTCACCGTAGTGCCAGTCGCACATGATGATGTCGCGCGGGATCATGTCAACGGCTGGGTGGGTGCCATTGGCAGCAGACTCCCACTCGTGGCCGCCCATATCTGCAGCGTTTAGCAGGCGGTCTCCCCAGATCATCATTGTGACGCCGCGCTCGTAGGTGACATGGTCATGGAGCATCGTGACGGCCT
>JALGYA010000293.1 GCA_029824475.1 Fimbriimonadia bacterium
CTTCAAATACCACGTGCGACGTCATCTCTCGTAGAAACCCAGGCCCCCCATGATCCTTCGCTATTTCTTTTCGCACCTGCACGGGCAAGGTGCGTTTGCGAAGCCCAAGTCCATCCATCCATGTGCCCACCTGTAGCATCGCAGCCGTATTGTCCTCTTGTGTCACACGTAATTTCACCTGCACGTGATACATGATTGCCTCATGCACCATGGCCGAGTTCGCTTCGATATCCAGATCGCTTAGAAAGCGTGAAACATGGTCACAGCTAACTTCCTGGAAGACCTTGCCCTTCTCAGGACGTCCAAGGCCAACATCATGAAATAGGCTCGCCAGGTAGAGGCTCTCCTCATCAAAGTGCAATTTCTTGGCGCGCCCGTACTCGCGCCCATACAAGAAACTCCTCTCCGAGTGGCTCAGTGTTGCCTTCGACAGCAGCGGTCGCACATACGCTTCCGCTCTCTTGATCAGAGTTGTGTCAGGAAACTCCATAGAGACTTGATCCTAGCACTGCGCCGAAAACGTCACTTCTGCTGCGCCGAAAACGAGAACCAGCGGAAGAGTTCGCTGGGAAAGTCGTCCTGATGAAAGCCCGGGTTGTGACCTCCGCCTTCGATGGTCCACATCTCGATTCCAATATCCGGTGGGCAAGATGCGTTGTTCGTGACAGTGGTTTCCGCACCGGGTAGATCGATTTCAATGTCGAGGGGCGTGCCGTCCTGCCAGTCGTCTCCACAGCCGTTGTGATTGGCCCAGGTCTCAAGACCGGCGAAAGAGCCCAGGTAGGGCACCCCTGTGCTAAATGTGCCGCCGTCGATGCTGATGGAGTCGTCCTCTGTGCCTTGAATGTGAAGAATGCTTATTGGCTCACTGGGCTGGCACGAGTCGCCCACGGTGGGCCCCGCCAGACTGGCGATACCAGCGAAGACATCGGGGCGTTCGCAAGCGAGGTGGTAGGCCATGAGGCCGCCGTTGGAGTGTCCAAACACGTATACTCGATCTCGGTCGACGTTGTAGACCGAGGAGATTTCCTCGACGAGTCCGACGATGTACGCAACATCGTCGGTGTCATGTTGATTGCAGCAGGTGCCTTCGATATTCCAGGAGGGAGCGCCATCATCGCCGATCACTCCCTCGGGCGCCGCAACGATCACATTCTCCACGTCGTTCAGATCGCGAAGTCCAGTGATGGCCAGAACGACATAGCCTGTGACCGAATAGCCATGTAGAGCGATCAGTAGCGGGGTCTTCTTGCCGTGGTCGTAGTCCTTGGGGACGGCGATTTGCACAACGCGGTCACCACCGAAGTCGACCTGATCGGGGCGCTCGAGAGGGGCGTCGGAACAGCCAGGCGCTCCAGCGAGGAACAGGTTCAGTGCAAGGAGGGAAATGAAGATTTGTGGCATGGGCAATCTAAAACAGGAACGCGTTTTTGGTCTCGATAAGAACCGTCGACGACACTTGTTGGCAAACCGTGCCATTGCTGCCCATGTCCGCCAGAGAGTCGATCAGGTAGTGACCAATGTCGGAAATGGTGCCGTCATTGGTCTGATCGACAACCGAGTGCATCTCGTCCCGGTCGATGCCAGCACCGAGGGTGACGGAGGTGATGCCGTTTTCGTCGATATTTGCTGCGAGCTTCGCGCTGCTGAGCGAAAGATTGACGTGAACTCCAAGGATACTGACGAAGAGATGGCCATCAAAGGGACCTGCGTAGAGAACACCGTCCTTGATGTGGGCACACTTGATGCTGGTGCGAGGTTGCTCGTGGTCGATGTCGAATGTCTGTCCACCCAGGATGAACTCGTCGGTTCCGACCAGGGGCACCCCGCTAGCCTGGAAGATTTCGACATCCACACAGTCGTCATTCTTGATGTCATCGATGCCGAAGAGCTGAAAGACCATGAGCAATCGGCCTTCATTGATAGAGCCTCGAATGAGCTCTTCGATGGAAGCCTCCGTGAGGTTGTTGATCGCTTCGAAGAGAACCGAGGCATTGTTGTCAATGCCGGCGGCTCCGTCTGGATCACGGAAGTCCGCATGCCCACAGCTTTTGCCGTCGCCGTTCTCGCTCACGCGATCATCCAGATCGAAACCCATGGACACGCCCTCTTCCACCTTGAGGGCAAAGTCGATGGAGCTGGCAACGCTGGTCTTGACCTCGCAGCGCCTGGACGCACAGGGGCTGTCAAAACAGGCCGATGCGCCCAGCAGGGAGAAGAGAGGCAGCACCAGAAGTAGTGGATGAAATCGCATTGTCATCTCGATCAGGCCTCGATGGCGGTAAGGCTGTCATTGACGAGGCCCGCATCGACTCCGTACTCAGCCAGGTTCATGCCTTGCGAGCGAAGAAGACCGAGTAGCACCGTGCTGCTGTTCTCCCCCAGAGAACGGTAGTGCTGATCAGTCTTGAAGTAGCCGTTCGCGCTGCCTCCGATGAGGATTGGAAAATCCTCTAGCTTGTGTTGTCGGCCGTAGCTGACATCGGAGGTCGCGAGCACAGCGGAGTTGTCCAGAAGTGTCTGAGCACCTTCGGGGACTGCGCGTAGGCGCAGCAGGAGGTCATTGTAGCCCTGCATGATGTACTGGGTGATCATGTTGACTTGTGGCTGCTCGCCGCCTTCGTCGTGCGTGAGCTGGTGGTGTCCTGAAGTGGCACCCGGGTAGAGGACGTTGCCGATAGGCTCAGAGAACCAGACGCTAAAGACGCGAGTTAGATCACAGGCCAGAGCCATAGCAATGATGTCAGCCATGGCGGCGTTGATCTCGAGAAGAGGCGGCCGTCCACCAACATCCGGGTAAGCGGCTTCCGGCATGGTGGGGCGTGTGCATGACGCGAAGCTGGGCGGATCCTCTTCTAGCCGCTTCAGGCGCAACTCCAAATCACGGATCGCGTCGAAGTGTTGTTC
>JALGYA010000073.1 GCA_029824475.1 Fimbriimonadia bacterium
GCGAGTCTGGGCTCACTACGACAAACGCTGCTCGGCTGAGCAGGTGGTCATGGATCGATACAAAGCCGTCCGCCCAAAGTGTGCAGTACACACAGGACCGGCCCATGTTGTGAATCAGGATCAGCTCATCACGGCCGTCAAATAGCTCTGACAAGCGCACTGGCCCGTGTGGGCCAACAAGAACGTGGTCCTCAACCAGCTCCGGTTCGGCATCCTGCCGGGCGGCTAGGAGCTCTTGGCCCAGCTCGTAGTACTTTTTTTCAAGTTCTTTGACGGTCTCATTCATGTGTCAACTCGTGGTGAGGAGCAGGGCTCCTTCTCTCGTATACTGTTTTACGATGACTCTGTTTGCAGCTGCCGCCGCAATTCTTCCTGGTTTAATATCGCCTATGCAGGATTCGGGCAAGGAGTACAACATGGGCCGACTCTGGTTCGTGATTCTTGTGACGGGCCCAACCAAGCTCCCGGACGACGAGGCTGAGGTTCAGAAGATGCAGAAGGCGCATCTGGCAAACTTTGGCGCAATGCACGAGAAAGGCCTGCTGCTCACAGCCGGCCCGATGAAGGATCCCGCGAAAGTCAAGAGAGGGATCGTCGTGTTCGATGGCCGGACGGTCAAGGATCGAAAGGCCGTCATGACGGCATTCAAGAATGATCCCTACATCCAGAATGGACATCAGGCTGTTGAGGTTTACAATTGGTACACAGCTCGCGACAGAATCAGCTCAAGAGTAGAGCCGGGCACGATTGAGGAGAACACTCTCGTTCTGCTGAAGAAGCCTGAGACCCAGCCAGCCCACACGCTCGATGTCCTGCAGGCGGCACAGAAGAGCCACATGGACAACATCGAAGCGATGACGTTTCGCGGTGTCCTCGGACTGGCTGGACCGATAGTGAAGTCAGACGCATATGCAGGCATCTTTGTCATTCATGGCAATGACCACGTTGCTGTGAAGAGGTGGCTGATGCTGGACGACTACATCACGGGCGGATTCATCGAGTACGAGATCATCCCGCTTTGGCTGTCGAAGGGCACCATGCCGAAGGGTCAATAGCCAGCTGTGAGCGAAACCAAGGGCAAGGCGTGGGTGCCGGCTGCGGCACTCACCTTCACGGTTGTGGCCTGGGGCCTCAACTTCAGCATGATCAAGGTCGCCTTCGATGGCATGGCCGATGCAGTCCCCGGCACAAATGAACCTGGTGCGGCAGCGCTGGTCCGCTGGCTGATCATGATGCCCTTGATCTATGCGACCTGCAGGCTGATGGGCCTTGATATGAAGGTGGACCGCGAGGACTGGCCCAAGCTGCTCATGGCTGGATTCATGGCCAGCGGTGCGTACATGGCGCTCTTCGTCGTTGGGATGCGCACGGCACCGGCAGCAGATGGTGCGATCGCCTTGGCCACCGCTCCCATCCTCATGGCGATTCTGTCCATTATCACGAAGCACGATAAGTTTCACTGGTCGCTTGTTTTCGGATCTGTCATCGCCTTCGCGGGTGTTGGGCTTGTGGTCAGTGCAGGCGGAAACGGGGGCACGGGACATTCAACTGGAACCCTCATCGTGTTCGCCTCTGCCTTTGTCTGGGCGTTGTCGGTGATCATGATGAAGCCGCTGCTGAGCAAGTACCAGCCGATTAAGGTGATGGCCCTGTCTTTGCCGGGCGCGGGTATCGCACTGATTCCCTTGGGAATCGTTCCTGCTCTGCAGACCGACTGGGGTGCCGTCACGACATCTGGTTGGGTCGGCTTGGCTTATCTGATCCTCATTGCGGGGTCAGCGGCCTTCACCACGTACTACGTGGGTCTATCTCATCTCGGACCTGCCAGAACCGGCCTTATTCAGTACTTGATCCCGGGTGTCGCGTTTATCGGGGCGTGGCTGATTCGCGGCGACACGCTGGGCTACGAGCAGTTTCTTGGACTGGGAATCGTGATCATCGGCGTGGCACTTGGTCTCCGGAAGCCAAAAGCTGTGGCACAAACCTGATCCGATAGGAGACAATGGACGCTATGCGGGTTGGAGTCATCGGAGCAGGCGGAATGGGTCGGGTGCATTGCATCCAATACGCGAAGATGGAGGACGTTGATCTCTACATCTACGACCGGAACCGGGAGTGGGCAGACAACTTCGCTGAGGCCTTTGAAGCTGAGGTCTGCGGCACTTACTCTGAGCTTGTAAGAGAAGTCGACATTGTCGATATCTGCATTCCCACGCACCTCCACTGTGAGGCGGCTCTACTGGCCATGGAGGCTGGGTGTCACGTTGTCTCCGAAAAACCACTGGCCAGCTCCAGCGAAGAGTGCCAGAATATGATCGATGGCGCGAAACAGCACGGCGTCAAGCTGATGCCGGCCCAGGTTGTCCGGTACTTCGCAGAACACGAGGCCGCTCACAATGCGATCAAGTCTGGCGCTGTCGGAAAACCCGCCTCAGTAAGGCTTCGCAGGGGGGGAACAACTCCCATCGGGTCGTCGGAGTGGTTCACAAAGCTCGATAAGTCTGGCGGGGTGCTGCTGGACGTGGCAGTCCATGATATGGACTGGCTTCTCTGGACGATCGGACCTGTCAAGACGGTCTACGCACGGTCAATCCGGTGGAATGGCGCTGTCCGGGACGACTCTTTCCGCGGCGACTATGCCTCGGTCACGTTCACGCATGAGAATGGCTGCATCTCCAACATCGAGGCGACTTGGCTCGATCCGCTTGGATTCCACGCTGGGATCGAGGTGAGCGGCAGCGAGGGAAGCCTTGAGTTCTTCCACCGCGACAATCCGCCTCTGAAGCTTTCACAGGACGGGCAGCCTGCATCCGTCGGGCGCCCGAACCTGCCCACAGATGACCCCTACTATCGAGAGCTGCGGGCTTTCGTGGACGCAGTGAAGAACGATACGGATCCGCCAATCATGGGCGATGAAGGGAAGGCTGCGGTTGAGCTGGCGCTTGCCAGCCTGGAAAGCGCAAAAACCGGACAAGCCGTGCATCTTTAGCGGTCTGTTTTCGGGTCAAATGCGGGCATGGTGATCGCAGCCATGCTATCAGCTGGTGCCCTTATGAACGCAGTTCTTGTGGATGAGCTTCTGCCGCTCTATCCAGACTCAGTCATCGGTGAGGTGCCCGCACTCACTGTTCTAGATTCCGCGCGAGATTCAATCGCGGGCGTACATGTCCTGTTGGAGGCGTCTGGACCTGTCAAAGTCAGTTTCAGTATCGACGGCAGGGAAGCCGCGTACAAAGTGGAGCAGCTGATCGATGTGCCTGTCGAGGTCAACACAGGAATCGTCACTCGCACTGAAAACTACGATGGCAAGAAGAATCCGCACGTCATTCGGCGGGCGCCATTTCGGATTTACGAAGCCTACAAGCCGATCATGGGAGCAGTGGACGCAGACGGTACGACTGCGCTGCGAGTCTCTTGGCCAACAGACGGCCTGACACCTGGTGACCACAAGGTCGTCATCTTTGTTGGAGGCGCCAGGCTAGACCTTGACTGGACCCTTCACTCTGTGCGAATCCCGCCTACCGAGCTGGGCCGTCTGCGCTACACCAACTGGTTCAGCGCACCTGCGATGGCCAAGGACCACAACCTGGAGCCTTGGAGCGACGCTCACTGGGCGATGATCAAGAAGTACGCCGAGATCATGGCCGCCGGGCGCCAGAACACGTTTATTGTCCACTGGACGCACTTCATGTCCCGAAACGGGGATGACCTTGTGCTCGATAAGGCGGGCCTCAAGAGATACATCCAGATCTAACTGGACGCCGGCATGCCCTATCCGGAAGGAGGGCACATATCCAGCCGCACGGGCGGTGATTGGGGGGCGAAGACTTTTTCACTGAGCTACACGGGCACGTTAGGGTCCTCAGAGCAGGGAGCTAAGGAGCTCAAGTCGATGCTCGGTCAGGTCTGGGAAGTCGTCGGTGAGATGGGGCTCCAGAATGATTGGCTGCAGCACGTTGCGGATGAGCCGATCGATGTGAATGTCGACGACTACATGAAGATTTCCAACCTGGTCAAAGAAGCGATGCCTGGCGTAAGGATTCTCGAAGCAACCATGTCGACAAAGCTGACCGGCTCCGTGGACGTCTGGTGTCCTCAGGTGCAGGAGTACCAGGCACATCTGGATTGGTTCAAGGATCGGCAGGAGCAGGGCGACAAGGTTTGGGTCTATACATGCCTCTCACCGGGCGGGCCTTGGCTGAATCGGCTGCTCGACCAAGAGAGACTGAGAGAGGTCTACATCGGGTGGGCCGGTTCCAAATTTGGGTGGGATGGCTATCTGCACTGGGGGCTGAATCATCACCGTGGTGAGCCTTTCACAAAGAGTGTCACCGAGCATCCTGACCTTCCGGACAACGACACTTCAGCTCTACCAGCGGGTGACACACACGTTGTCTATCCTGGCCCTGATGGCCCTTGGTCCAGTACAAGATTTGAGGCCCATCGCATCGGCATGGAGGACTTTGAATTGCTGGAGATGCTCCGCAGATCAGATGCGACTGCTGCCGACAAGCTCATCGCGGTGATTTTCCGGGATGCGAAGGACTTTGAGCTTAATCCCGCTGCATACAGAAAGGTGCGACGGGAAGTGATGGCTCTTCTTTCAGCGTATTAGGAGCGGCATGGCGTACACCCAGGAGTACCGACAGAAGATCGAGGCGAGGCTGGCTCAGGTCTTGCCGATTCAGACCAAGGCGATGTTTGGGGGCGTTGGGATTTACGGTGAGGGCCTCTTCTTCGCTTTGATTGCGGAGGATGCGCTCTACTTCAAAGTGGATGACACGAACCGTCCGGACTTTGAAGAGGCAGGGATGACTCCGTTCCATCCCTACGATTCGCCAAGACCGATGAACTACTGGGAGCTGCCATCAGCAGTGCTGGCGGATGACGAGGAGCTCAAAGCCTGGATCGACAAAGCCCTGCGTATCGCTGAGAAGCAGGCTGCCAAGAAGCTTCGCAAGAAGAAGCTCTAGGGCCACACATCTGAACGCTGGCATTGTCTACAATACTGTCATGATTCGAAAGGTTCAAATCATGGGAGCCGCAGTTGTTGGACTCGCAGGCATTCTTCCTCTCGCTCTGAGTGCTCAGCACAACGACAATCACAGTGCTGACTCACACGGTGGTGAGCACGCGATGGTGCCAGCGGTTGAATCTGCTGTAGCCGTCATGGCCCCGACGGCTGGCAACAACGTTAGCGGTGTCGTGACATTCACGGCAACACACGGCGGCGTGAGAGTCGTTGCAGAGATCAGCGGTCTGAATCCGAATTCAAGCCACGGGTTCCACATCCACCAGTTTGGTGATCTTAGATCCACCGACGGCAAGAGCCTGGGCGGGCACTTCAACCCGCATGGTCGAGATCACAACCTTCCACCCCGCGTTATTCGACACGCAGGTGACCTGGGCAACTTGAAGGCTGATGGAAACGGCAATGCTCGTCTGGCCAAGACGTTCAGCGGCATCACGATTCTCGGCCACGAAAGCCCGATTTTGGGTCGCGGTGTGGTCATCCACGCCAAACCTGATGACGGTGGACAGCCAACCGGCAATGCTGGTGCTCGAATCGCTGTCGGCGTTATCGGTGCTGCGAAGTAGGCTGCATCGAGACACCGTCTGGGCTCACTTGAACCTCGACTCGTCCGGTCACCGTGCCCTTTTCAAGGTCAACGGTGACCATTGAACCGTCGCCGCGCACTGTCACCAGTGCGTGGCGGCTGTCTTTGTAAGGCCACACACCGGCTGGTCCGCTGAACCCTTCGCTTTTGCCTCGAATGGGAATACGGCGAACGACTTTTTGGTCTTGGACGCTGCAGACAACCAGCTCGCCTGAGCGTGCATGCGGGATCAAGGCGTACTTGCCGTCCGGCGTGAACTGGACGCGATAGGGGAAGCCCGCTGAATCGATCTTCTTGACGACCTCAAGCTTCTCCATGCTGATGATGCTGATCGTGTCTTCGGCTCGGTTTCCAGCCCAAATCCACTTGTCATCTGGGCTGATGCCGATGCCCTCGCATTCGGAGCCAGTGGTGATGGTCTTGAGCCGCTTGGCTGTTTTGAAGTCAAAGACCGTTACCGACCCGCCACCCATGTTGCTGCAGACGAGCTTGGTCTGAGCAGCATTGATACTGAGCATATGTGAGCCCTGCGCTCCTGTCTTGAATTCGCGTGTGATCTTGCCTGCGTCAACGTCAACCAAGAGGAGGCGGTTGTGCCGCTCATCTGTGCAGACGGCTTCGCTGTCATTGATCCAGCGCACGTCGTGGGGCATGGAGTCTGCGCCGAGTTCGATCTTCTTGACCTCTTTCAAGGTGCCCAAGTCGATGACGCTCAGAGATTCTCCGGGCCCGACTCCTGGTTTGAAGTAGTTGGTGACGATTGCTCGCCTGCCGTCCGGAGACACGGAGGACTCGTGCGGGCCCCCTCCGACACCCACGTGCTTCAGCACCTTCATGGTTGCCACGTCGATGACGCTGGCACTATCTGACTGCTGGTTGACGACGACCGCTTTCCCGGACAAGGGAGCGGTGGCCAGCAGAGCGGTGGCGGCGAGGAGTGTGATCACAGTGGTTCTCCGATTCTGATACGGCTTCGAGCTTCCCTATGATTCCTTCTTTGGCTCGGCTCATGAATTTAGGATGGCATAGCCATGTTAGATCTGAGTAGATCATGAATTCTAAATGATTTGGGAGCAATTCAGAGAATCCTCGAATTGACCCGCGACTGCGAGGCCGTAGACTGCGGGTGGAGTAATTTGAATGTTGTACGACATCGGAGAAAAACCCGGAAAAGGAACTTACGAGTGCACTACATGCAAGGAGTGGCAGGTGGTGCTGGACGACCACACTGACACGCTGCCGCCATGTGGAATCTGCGGAAAGGGGCAGAAGGTCAAATACCGCAAGGTTCGCTGACGAGTTCTCGTCTTGGGCGGCAACTAGCCGCCCAGTTTCTCTTTCAGCTTTGCTGCCCTGTCCTTCACCTTGTTTGAGGCGCTCTCAGCAATGTTCAGCAGAATAAACGAGGTCGCCGGGTCCTCCCACTTTTCGAGCAGCTTGAGGGTGTCCTCTGCCAGCTTCTCATCTGGGCCGGAGATCGCTTCGTCGAGTCCGTTGAGCCCTCCTCCTGAGATGAAGGCGGACCGATTGGCATCGGTCACGGCCTTTTCAATTAGTTTCAGCGCCGCCTTACTGACATCCTTGTTGCCAGAAGTGATGAGGGCATTCATTACGGCGATGCCGTAGGGAACGTGCCAGTCTTGGTCTGCTTCCAGGAGACCTTCAAAGTACTTGCCGCTCTTCTCAGCCCACTTGGCCAGACCCTTGGGATCGATGTCAAGCATCAAGCCGACATACCACTCCGCACTGGCTGGTTCTGCCGTTTCGCCTTCAAGCAGTTCAGGAACAACGCAGTCCTCGTACTCTTTGTCCTTGAAGTCGACTCCAGCATAGGTGTGCAGGTCATAGACGCCTTGCATGTACCGGCCTTTGCTGATCACGTAGTCCATCCGGTCGTTCACGTCATCCAGCGTGGCCTGATCTGTGTAGATCCAGGTCATGGCCTGGTGCCAGGGTCCTCGAAGACGGCGGGAGTCGATGAATCGAGCGATGTCTCCGACCCTGTCATCAGCCGCCGGGACGATGTTGTATTTGACGCCAGCATGAGGCTGCTTCTTGTCCATATCCATGCACAAGGCAAAGCCCTTGCCGATCTCACTCCACCCGTCCTGCGGCTGAGGAAGCAGGGAAGCGTAGAGCTCGGAATTGAACTGGTACAGCCAGGTGGCAGTTCCGGCAAGCATCTCCGACTGGTAGCTGGAATCCTCTGGCTCAAACATGGTGCCAGGAAGGAATGCTCCCTTCATCGGCGTCATCCCTCTGTACGATCCCTCAAGCCTAAAGTTGTTCATGCCGTCGAATCGGTATCTGAATTTTAGAGGCTTGCCCTCGTCTCCACCCGTGTTTGGAGGGCCGGGAATATAGTTGTCATCATCGTCTTCATCGATGATCGACCCTCCGCCTTTGAACACATCGCGCACTTCTCCACCTAGCTTAAAATCACGGCCCGTGCCAAAAAAGTCGTTTCCCAACCTGTTGACAGGGGCCTCTATTACAAACGCACATTTGCACGCGATGACCGGATCCTGCTCATAGAACTGCTGGTGGGGGATTTTGGCAAAGCCCGCGGAACCCCTGGGACGGCCGATGACAGCGCCATCCTTGACTATTGTGGCCTGGACATTGATCACGACGAGGTCATACCTAAGCTTCCGGTCTTGATAGGAGCACGGCTCCTCGTTGAAATGGCCGGACTTGTACGTGTATTTGTACTTGTCAGCCTCAGCCTTGAGGGCGTCGAGGCCCTGTTTTGCCATCGATTTGGCGGCGTTGGCTATGGCGGTTGTGTTGCCTGTCTTCAATTCATCGTAATAGGTGAAAGATTGCCGGATGCCGTTCAGGGCGCCATCGATGTCCAGACTGAATTCAGGCTCAATCTCAAACTTGTGAACTGAGAGGCAGTTTCGGTCGCATGTCATATCGCATTGTTCATGCGTGAGGTGCTTCAGCCCACGGCAGGAGTTGACGCAGGTCGGCTCGAATTCGTAGTTGTTCGAGTATGCGACGACAAAATCCCACGAATAGCTGATCTCTGTGCCGTTTCCCACGTAGCGACGTCCAGTTCGGTTTTGCACCTCAGGAAGCGGCGGATAGGGCGGGTCGTCCGAAAGGGCAAACACTGCACTAAGAGCAACTGCAGAAATCAGCATGCACCTAGCATATCAAATTAGACGAGCAGGCACGTTTGCTGCAGAGAGATTCTTGGAAGAAGATGCAGGGTCATGTGCCAGTATTTCAACATGATCTCTGGATTCCTGGCTGCCGCTGTCGGCTCCGTCATCTTCACTGATAAGTTCCAAGATGGCCATAGTCGCTGGGAGCCAACCGACGCGGCTGCCTGGAGTGCCAAGCTGAATCCGTTCGGATATGTTTTGAGTCTGGACAAGCAGAGCCAGTACTCGCCGCCGCACCGCTCTCCGCACAACGTGATCCTCGCTAAGGATGTGACGGCAGGATCGTTTGACCTGACAGTGCTGGCTAGATCAACCAAAGAGCTGTACGGGCATCGTGATCTGTGCCTGTTTTTCGGGTGGCAGGACCCGGCGCACTTCTACTACGTCCACTTTGGGCAGCAGACAGACGACCGCGCGAACCAGATATTTATCGTGAACGGAGCAGACAGAACGAAGATCTCCTTCAAAACGACTGAGGGCACGCCTTGGGATCACAAGTGGCACAAACTCCGGCTCACACGAAACGTCGTAACAGGCTCAATTAAGGCCTACTTTGATGACATGAAGACGCCAGCCATGGAGGCCACGGACAAGACGTTTGGAGTCGGCCGATTCGGCCTCGGGTCATTCGATGACACCGGCGAATTCGACGATTTCGTGCTGAAGAGCCTCTAGAAGCCGCTGGCTGCGGCCCAGCGCATGGAGAGGGCTGGGCTGCGCTTGAGAACCTTCAAAAGCACGACCCAGACGAACTTGATCAGCCTGAAGATCGCTTCGAATGCTGCGAAGATTCCGGCTGCTTTCGTGACGAGGGCGACGAGGGCCTTGAGAAAAGCCATGTCCTTCTGTACGTGGAACTTTCCCAGAAGTTTCAGCGTGCCTAGAGATAGAGGCAAAGCCATGGCTGCATTGGCCCAACACTACAAGCTGATCGACCTTCCCATTCATGACCTTCCCGGGATTCGGCTTATCAGCTGGATGCCGGATGGCGAGGGGATGATCCTAGGCACCGTCGGCGGCAAGCTGCTAGTGCGCCTGAGGGATGGGACGGAGCATAAGTGGGATATTCCAAACTGCGAGACGAAGTCCTCAGCCTACGATCGGGTTCGGTCAGCTGAGATGCTGCCGAATGGTCGTATCATCGCATCCATTGGAACGAGGCTCAGCTGCTTTGACTTCAACTCGGCTAAGCCAGTTTGGCAGCATCGCCCACGGGACTGGTTTGGCTTCATGCCGACCTCTCCTCATGCGGCAGTTGTTACTGCTCAAGATGAGATATTCGTCTCCATGGATTCCGGCCTGCTTGAACTTCGCTCAATGGATGGATCACTCTTGCGGCGGAGAAGAGACGCCCATGCGCCACGCTTTGCTGAGGCCGTGTCCGGCGGGGATTTGGTAGTCGGGGCAGATGGACGTACTCTCTCGATCTGGCATAGTCGCAGTCTCAGGCCCGTCCGTTCACTGCAGCTTCCTCAGCACATCTACGGAATGACGGTCTGTCCGGACAATCCTTGGGCAGTCGTTCGCACAGATTTCGCCCTGAACATCTACGACGTGGAGACGATGGAGCAGATGGGCGGCATCAAGATCGCCCCTGGGCTCCCGACTCTCTCGATCAATCCACGAGAGGATCTGATCGTGTTTGGCGAAGGAAGGGGGGCTGCTGTTACTGATTTGAAGGGCAACAGGGTCGATCAATTCGAGTTCGAAGACCGCCGTGTGCTCAGTGTGAAGTTCCGTCCAGACGGAGAGCGAATCGCTCTTGGTCTGGACGATGGCACGGTTCAAATCGTCTAGAGAAAATCTGCGATCTGCTCCAGGCTCTTTCTTGCCAAGTCAGGGACTTCGCATTCGTCTGCGGGGTAACCGACAGCCAAGATGAGGAAGGGCTTCTCGTTCTTTGGGCGGCCACAGAGTTCACGCAGAAAGGTCATAGGAGCCGGAGTGTGGGTGAGCATGGCCACGCCCGATCGGTGCAGCGCCTGAATCAGGAAACCGACGGCGATGCCGACCGATTCGGTCATGTAGTAGTTCTTCCTGCGCGACCCATCTGCGTTCAGAGAGTAGTCCTCCCGGAAGACTATGATCAGCCACGGCGCATCGGTGAGGTGCTCCTTTACAAAGTCTGTTCCTAGGGGCTCCAGTGCGGCCTTCCATTCGTCCGGTGCACGGCGTTCGTAGAAGTCCTTCTCTTCGACTTCAGCTGCCTCACGCAGCTTCTGCTTCAAGTCAGGATCGCTGATCGCACAGAAATGCCAGGGCTGGTGATGTGCCCCGCTTGGGGCAGTGCCTGCAGACTTGATGCCGTACTCGATGACCTCTTGGGGCACCGGGTCGGTGCTGAACATGCGCACAGTTCGTCGTGTGTCCGCCGCAGCGTATTCGGCCTCCGCGCGCTGAATCATCTCCTGATGGGTCAGGCGTGGCTGGCTGTACGGGACGGTAGGGGCTGGCATGGCGTTGATGATACCAAGAGCGGTCTGCTCCTGAGTATCATGATGCGATGACAGCTTTACTCGTGTCACTCGCGATCGCTGGCACACAGCCTGCTATGAGCCAATCTGCACCACAGCACGTCGCCACGATCCCTGCACATCGTCTAAATGAGGAATGGTGGAAGACCCGTCACGAGCAGCGTGTTGCCTTGACCGCGAAAGGCGGCATCGATGTCGCTTTCATCGGCGATTCGATCACGCACTCCTGGGAGAACGGCGGCAAGGCGGTTTGGGCGAAGAACTTTGCACCGCTGAAGTCGGGCAATTATGGCTTTTCTGGCGACCGCACCGAGCACGTGCTCTGGCGGCTTGAGAACGGGGAAGTGATCGACGCCCAGCCCAAGGTTGTCGTCATCATGATCGGCACGAACAACATCGGTCATGGCAGTTCGACCCCCGCTCAGACAGCTGATGGAGTAGAAGCGATCGTTGGGAAGCTGCTGGGCGAGATTCCCGGAACGCAGATTCTACTTTTGGGCGTCT
>JALGYA010000074.1 GCA_029824475.1 Fimbriimonadia bacterium
CTCAGGAACCGGGTGGTGTTCTGCACCCCGGAATTCCGCAAGCGTCGACTGGTGGCAAGTGCCGCAAAGCGTCGCCTCGTCTGCCTTCAACATCGCTTTGGGGTCGGCCTTGGCAACAAATGCGAAGGCTCTGGGATCTTTCTTCTTGGATGCTTGACCAAGGTCAGGGACCGTGTCCGTGTGGATCTGGTGGCAGGTGACGCACGTCAGATCAGCTCGGGCGTGCTCAGTTCTCTTCCAGTGGTTCTTGGAGAGAGTCTTGTCATGACACCGCAGACAAGCAGCCGCAGACTCTTTAGGGCTCATTCTTGTGAAAGAGATAACCTCAGGGTTCTCCTCCGCCTGGTGGATGTAGCCGGGGCCGTGACAGCCTTGGCATCCGCGCTTGCTGATCGGCAGTTTGGGATCAGAAACAAACGCTGCGTGAGGAGACTCTGCGAAGTGCTCAGCTTTGCCGGGATGGCAAGCGGCGCACCCAGCGTCGCTCATGTAGTCGTCCTCAGCCGCCCTCGCAAACAGCTTTTCAGCTTGTGAACCTCCCTTTGACTGTGCGTCACTGGCAAAGCCGTACGACAGCAATGCTATTCCAGCGATGAGGAGCGGCACCTGATATCTCATGAAGAATCCACTTCCGTGAACTCGGCTCTTCCAACAATCCAGTCGAGTCCATTTCCAGTAAACCACATTAATTGCTAAAAAATGATGATCCTTGCCCATCCTAGGGATAAAACTACAACAATACTTTTTTGTGGTGATTTCTGTTGAACGAAAATATGACGTTCGTCATATAACCAAGAGAGCTAAGGGCACTCTTTAACACTCACATCCAGATGCCCGCTAGAAACAGCGAGCAGACCAATCAAGTGCCCTAAGATGAGTACGGACGCCGAGGTCGGCGAACCCTACCTTACGATCAGCTCATCCACAAACATGAACGCAGGCTGACCAGCCCCGACATGCCAGGAGGGACAAATCAAGATCGACTCCGCCTTCGCCCGCACATAACGAACATCAGCATCAACCGAAACTGTGAAATCCTCCCTCAAAAACCCTCCAGTCCTTGGCTCAGTCGATGCATCAGCAGACCCCAAGTCGATCCAATGAACGCCATCAACCGACCCCTCAAACGCGACTGAGGAAGGATGGAATATCCAGTTGATCTGGTCCTGATGAGCCCCCAGCGAAACCGAGGTCACCGGAACAACAGCTCCCAGATCAACAACCGCAGAAACGTGCTGACCGTTAAACCCCAGCCAGCTCCCAAGCCTAAACGTTATCCCGCCCAGCACGCCGTCAGTCAATGCCGCAGGTCCGTCCAACGCATAACGCTCATCGGGAGAACAATCCTCGAACCGCACAGCCTTGCCAAAGCTCAGTGCCTTGTAAGGTTCACCTTCTGTCCTCAATCGCAGGTCAACCATGTACTCATCCGGGGTGATCGCCCACTCCGTCACCCGCGGAACGCCAAACCGCTTCAAATCGGCGACAAACCCCTCCCCCATCTCCTTCACACCAGGCCGCACGGAAATCGAGTCTCCGTCCTGAACATAGATCCCACCCGGCCCGGAGCCGGCCGCCTTAGCCTGCTCAATCAGCGCGTAGGTCAGCGGCATCCGCACCCGGCGGACCCGGTCAACGTAGACCCCTTCCGCCAACGCCTCAGCCTCATCAAACAGCTCCGTGTACTGAGCCATCAACGAAGGCGATAAATAAGCCACACCAATCGGACTCCCAAAAATGTCAAGCCCTTCCCCGCTCGCCTCCAGCGAATCATGCATCAAGTCGATATAGCCTCGAATCACCCGACCGGAAGGCCCGTAGTAGCCGTCCAAGAACCCATCCAACTCCGCCTCAAAGTCAAGGTCTGGATCCCACAGCAGCTTCGCCGTCAAGTACGACCGCAGCTCTGAAAACTCGCCATACGGATCCCGATTCCCTTGCATGAAGAAACCCGTGACGCCCTTGCTCACCAGATACTGCAGATTCGGCTGCAGTACTCTCAGGTTGGGAAATGGGCTCGTCAGGTTCGCAAACTGGATCATGTAGTCCCAAACCAAAATGTTTGAGGTCAGCTTCCCCCACCCTTCAACATCAGCACAGAAGTCCGCACTCAGCGGATCATCCACAAGCGGCTTATGCCGAAGCGCCTCGATGCTGCACAAAACGATGTTCACATTCGGCAGCGGCACGACACCCCCGGGCGGCTGACGCGTGTACTGATAAGCCAAAGTCGAAATCGTCTTGTCCGGAAACTCCTCAGCCACCCGGTTCACAAACCAGATCATCTCGCCCGATGCCCCACCGTACTGAGCCTGCACGGCCAGCGACTCCGGACTCGTCGAATTCGAGACGTTGTCGTTCTGGCTCACCGACCAGTAATGAGCAGACTTGTTCCTGCTCATCTCCTTCCGCAGGTTCTCTACGATGAGCGCAAACACATCCGGATTCGCCAGCTCGGGCTGACTAGATGTCCGCCGCCCGTCAACCAGCGCGTAGTACTCAGGGTGATTGTCAAAGTGCTCGTCCGCCGGCAGAAGCCGCTCGAACGTGTGCACCCACATCCCCCACTCCGAATCGTCAATCGAATCCAGCTTGTGCCATTCACGATAACCCGGGTCCTCGGCGTGGGAGTAGTAGTCAACGCGGAATTTGACCCTCGGCTCATGCACTTCATTCAGCGCAGGAATGTGCACCGTGGATAGCGAAGGAACGTCTATCTCGTTCTCCGTCCACATCCGGCACCCCAGCTCTTCCAGCAGTGAATACACGCCATAGAGCTGCCCCTGCCCAGAACCGCCGCCAATCGTCAACCCTTCACGTGAGGAAGAGAACAAAAACCCATCCTCATCCAGGCCCTCATCAATCTCAAATCGCACGGCGATTGAGGCCGCGTCACTCAGAGGAACAGTCGCCCCCGACATCTGAGAAACATAGTCCTGGAGAACACCGGCCGCCCGGCCAGCTTCATCAGTCGTCACGACGATGGCCGCCGAGGCCGAACCGTCTCGCACCAGATCGAATCCGTTGTCCATCAGACGCTCCGGACCCAACGCAATGGCAAAGAGAGCTGCGCAGGGCCACATAGGACTCCATTCTTGCGCAAAATGAAGCACAAAAAAAGAGGGCGCGGTTAGAAAACCACACCCCCATTTATGCTCAACCACGAGACTCGGCAGGAGCCGCTCCGCGATTGGCGGAGGAGGCACAGATTCGCCAGATTGGCGTCCTGCACGGGTCCATAGTCAATTAATCTCACCGCAGGATTCATGCCATTCCTACGATTCCTTATCAGATAAGGGAAAATAACTGCTTCGAATGCCAAGAACACGCTTCGCACCGAGCCCCACAGGCCTGCTCCACATCGGGCACGCCTACTCGGCAATGTTCACCATGGAGGCCGCAAAAGGCAGCGACGTCCTGCTCCGCTTCGAAGACATTGATGCCGGCAGATGCAGGCCGGAATACTACGAGGCCATAGATGAAGACCTCTCCTGGATCGGGTTCAAATGGACTGAGCCGCCGATCAGACAGTCCGATAGACGCCATCACTACGAAGCAGCCCTCGAATCGCTGAAACAGAGAGACCTCCTCTACCCCTGCTTCTGCACACGCGCCCAGATCCTCGACGAAGAACAGCGCATCGCAGCCGCCCCTCACGGCCCCGATGGCCCCCACTACGCCGGCACCTGCCGTCGCCTCTCGTCGGAAGATGTTCAGCAGAATATCGATCAGGGAAAACCGTTCTCTCTTCGACTCAAAATCGACAAGGCTATGTCCTCGCTTGGCAGGTTCACATGGTACGACCAGGAGGCCGGGCTGCAGCAAGTTAACATGGAAGACTTCGGTGACATCGTCCTAGCCCGCAAAGACTCCGGCCTCAGCTACCACCTCTGCAGCGTCGTCGACGACCACCTCCAGCAGATCGAGCTCGTCACCCGCGGCCAAGACCTCATGCCCTCCACCTCTATCCATCGCCTGCTCCAAGAGCTTCTCAACTTCACGGTCCCTCAGTACCACCACCACAAACTAGTCGCCGACGAAAACGGCCTCCGCCTCGCCAAACGCCGCCAAGACCTCAGCATCCGCGACCTCCGCGCTTCCGGCCTCAGCCCCATCGAGCTCTTGAACCAGGCCCAAATCAGGCTGGTCTGAGAATCTGCATACGTGTGCCATGGACAGGCCCGAAGGGTTTGTCCGTGCTCCCACAAGATTCCGGCAACACTTCCAACATCAAGGAACACCAAACCCCTCTCAGCCAGTTAAACTGGCTGAGGACGATTCGAACAGCTCATGAGCCTTGCAATCTTCGCCGCCGCAGCAGTCATCCAGTCTGCAGACCCAATCATCTCGTTTGAGGCCAGAGCTGTGCCGCTCAAAGAAGCCCTCAAGGGCCTCTCTGAGACTGCAGAACAGACGCTCACCTGCGCAGGCGTCTACAAGGACGAGCCCGTAATCCTCAGCATCGACGAAAAGCCGCTCAGCGAAGTGCGCGAAGCCCTCGCCCTCACCTTCGGCGGCAAGTGGGTCAGAGAGGGCCGAGGCCTCTCCCTCCACACCGATAACAAAATCGACAGACAAGAGAACGCCACAGCCTTCCAGCAGCGAACCAAAGACCTGCAGGCCGCCAGAACCGACTGGCTCGAAAAGAACGAACAGCAGGGCTGGTCGGCGCAGGCTGCCTCCAGCGTCGTGCAGGCCGAATACGAACGACGGCAAAAGATGGTCGACCAGATCAAGGGCAATCTGCCGGCCGGTGGCAATGCCGTGCCGACTCTCACAATGCTCGGCGGCAATACACCTTCCCCAGCAAAAACTGCCCTCAGGGCATTGGTGCAGAAGCTGTCGATCCAAGACCTCGCCTCAATCCAGCCCGGCCAGCGCGTCGTCTTCTCCGACAAACCGACGCTCAAACAGAAGAGCCTCCCGATCGGCGCTGTCGCAATCGGCCCAGAATTCGTCCGTTACCACAACGCCTTCGCGGCAGCTGTGGCAGGCCTTGGCGGCGGTGGCCAGATCGACGGTGTCAACGTCCTCGGCTCAATGGACTTCAGCACAAAGCCCGTTGCCCGAGCAGGCAAGATTCTCGCAGCCGTCCAGCGCCCAGCCACCAACCCTTCAGCCCTCACGATCTCACTCAAAATCGCCGGCCCAGACGGCCTCATCATTGGCTCCGCGGACATGATGCTCCTGCCCCCGCCAGAAGACTTCCAAAAGGCGCTCCTCCCCAAAATTGACGGCCTCGCAGAAGGCGTCGTAAAGCTGACAGACATCGGCCAGCAGGTCATCTCAGCACTCGCCCAGGGCGGCAGCCTTCCCAGCACCGGCAGCTCAAACCGAATGGTGATGCGCACCGGCGGTGCGACGGTCAGGCTGCTGAATACCGACATGCCGGAAGCCAAAGGCGTCCCAGCAGGACTCCGCGCCATGATGTCGCGCCCAGACCGCAGCGAGCCACTCAGCTGGTACGTGGCGGACGCCATGATCCAGACAGCCCAGCACCGCGGTGTCAGCCTCTGCGCCCTCCTTCCCGATGACGCATTCGTCGAATTCGCCGAACGCCTCGCACAAGGCGATCTGGCCCTCTCCCAAGTCCCCGCCATCGCCGCCAAGTCCGGAGCGCACATCTCCGAAGGCCAAGGCTGGCTCCTCGCCTCGGCCCCGCAGCACAAGCAGGCCCGAACGCAGCGAGTCGATCGCCCAGCACTCGGAGCGCTCCTCGGAGTCCTCGACAGACAAGGCTACGTCAGGCTCCACAAGGCAGCCGAATACGCAGCCGTCGCTCCGCTCAAACCGAGCATCGACAAGGCTCTCACTGCACTCTTCAGCGAACCCCTCGGCGAAATGATCTTCTCCCAAGATGACACCCGCCAGTGGCTCGCCTTCTACGCAGCGATGCCCAAAAACGGGCTCGACGCAAGCGAAGACGGTCTCACATTCAACGCAGCAGCAGTCTCAGGCTACGCGCGTCAAGCCGCTGAAGATGTCCTCTATTCGCGGCCCACACCCCTGATCCTCCCCGGCCAGCAGCAGATGGCCATGATGATCTCCATGAGCATCGGTGGCGAAGATGGTCCGCCCGCCCCGGCCAAGCCGTCAATCTACGACGAGCCGACCGAACGCTTCCCAACCGGGCTTCCAAATAGAGGACAGATCAAAATGTCCGCCCAAATTGACGACGCCCTTTTCGCCCGCAGCCTGACCTCCCGACGCGGCAAATTCATGACCGCCGAAGCGATGGGCATGATGCAGGGCATGAGCAAAAACAACCCCAACATGCGCCGAGGCGGAGCCACGCTCACGAGGCCAGACATGAGATTCCAGGACGCCGCCTCCGCCCAAATCTCCATCAACTTCGACTTCGAAGGCGGCGGCCCATCCACGACTCTCGAAGACGGCTGGACAACTGGCTCGAGCGCAGTCTACGACTACGCCGGAATCCCAGCAGGATTCGCAAAAGCAGCCGAAGAAGCCGCCGCCCGAATGCAGTCCTTCAACTTCGGCAGCCCCGGCAGCATCCGCCCACCCCAGTAGGCATTCCAGCCTGGTTCCCCCTCCTCCATTCTTGCGAAGCGAAATGGAGGAGGGGGTTAGGGGGTGGAGGTCTAGGGACACCCTACCAAGCCCAACGCCGACCCCGCAAATCCCAACTAAGCTAAAATCCAGCCCGATGAGTGAGGACAGCTCGATCCGCGAAATCAGATTGGAGAAGCTGCAGAAGCTTCGTGACATGGGCTTTGACCCATTTGCTGTTGAGCGCTTCGAGTTCAAACACACCACACAAGACCTCCTCGACAAGTTCGACGAACTCCAAGGCGAGACCATCCAGTTCGCAGGCCGCATCGTCGCCCTGCGCCACATGGGCAAGGCAGCCTTCGCCCACATCTCCGATGGAGACGGCAGAATCCAGGGCTACTTCCGAAAGGACAACATCGGTGAGGAAGCCTTCGCAGCCTTCAAGCTGATGGACATCGGCGACCACATCGGCGTCACCGGCGAGCTCTTCCTGACGAGAACCGAAGAGAAGTCGATCCAGATTAAGTCGATCACACCCCTCAGCAAGGCTCTCCACGTCCTCCCGCTAGGCAAAGAAAAGGATGGCGAGCAGTGGGATCAGCTGAAGGACACAGAACAGCGATACCGACACCGGCACCTCGACCTGCTCACCAACCACGAGGCCCGCAAATCCCTGCTCGACCGATCCCGCATGGTCTCGGCAGTCAGAAGATTCTTCGACAACACCGGCTACCTTGAGGTCGAAACCCCCCTGCTCCAAGTAGAAGCAGGCGGAGCAGCAGCGCGCCCCTTCCACACGCAGTACAACGCGTACGACATGGACGTCAAGCTCCGCATATCCCTTGAACTCTTCCTCAAGAGGATCATCTGCGGCGACGTTCCCAAGGTCTACGAAATCGGCCGTGTCTTCCGCAACGAAGGCGTCAGCAATCGGCACAATCCTGAGTTCACGCTGCTGGAGTTCTACGAGGCTTACAGCAACCTTGAAGACATGATGGAGGTCGTCGAAAACCTCTTCAAGTACGTCGCACAGGAAGTCTACGGAACCACAGAACGCCACGGCCTCGACTTCGGAAAGCCGTGGCACCGAGTCGACCTGCTCACAGCAATCGAAGAGGCCTCCGGCCTCACCGCTGAAGACCTCAGCAGCATCGAGAACGCCAAGAAGGCGCTCGGCGAAAGGGAGATCGTCAACCCTGCAAACGGCAAGCGTATTCACGCCGGAGACGAAAACAACCTCGGCGGCCTGATCGAAAAGCTCCTCGAAGTCTTCGTGGAGCCGAACCTTCAGGAGCCGACCTTCATCGTCGGCTACCCGCTCGAGACCTCCCCGCTCGCGAAAAAGGATCCCGAGCGACCCGGCTTCACCAGAAGATTCGAAGGCTACGTCCTCGGCCGCGAAATCTGCAACGCCTTCAGCGAAATCAACGACCCGCTCGACCAGCGTGAACGCTTTGAGCAGCAGGTCGGCGAGCGCGACAAAGGCGACGACGAAGCCCATCCGATGGACGAAGACTTCATCTACGCCCTCGAGAGCGGCATGCCTCCCACAGGCGGCGTCGGCATCGGCATCGACCGCATGGCGATGCTCATGACCGGATCTGACCACCTCCGCGAAATCCTGCTCTTCCCAATGATGAAGCCTGAACACAATCAGCCTGAAGAGGACGACGACGAATGATCGTCTTGGCCATGGCCATGCTCAGCCAAACGCCCACCGAGTTTCCCGTCTGGGAAGGAACACCGCCCCTGCACATGGAGCTGGCGGCAGGGCCAAAACTGGTCGACGGCAGGCTCAGCCAAGTCACAACCCCCACCCTCACCCACTACCCTGCACAAGGCACTAAAACAGGTGCCGCCATCGTAATTTGCCCCGGCGGCGGCTACGGAATCCTCGCCATCGACCACGAAGGCAGACAGATCGCCGAGGCCTACAACAAGCACGGCATCGACGCCTTCGTGCTCAAATACCGCCTCCCCGCAGACGGCTTCACCCACCCGGCCCCAATCTGGGATGCCCTTCAATCCATCCGCACCGTCCGCGCAATGGCGAACAGCATGGAGCTTGACAAGAGCAAGATCGGAATCCTCGGCTTCTCCGCAGGCGGCCACCTTGCCGCCAGCGCCTCAGCTCTCTGGGACAACTTCCCCCCGCCAGGCACTGAAGAGACGTCTAAACTCGCGAGACCCAGCTTCTCAATCCTCGTCTATCCCGTGATCTCGTTCGTCGACACATTCACGCACCGCGGATCACGCAATAACCTGCTCGGGGCGCAAGCCACAGACGCCGACGCCAGAAAAGCCCTCTCCCCACATCTGCACGCCAAGCCGCATACGCCACCCGCGTTCCTGGCTCACGCCAAAGATGACACCGGGGTGAAGATCGGGCACAGCCGCGTCTATCACGAAGCCCTCAAGAAGCAGAGCGTCTTCACAGTACTAAAGGAGTACGAAGTCGGCGGCCACGGATTTGGCCTCGGCGCAAAAGAGAACGACTCCTCCGCATGGCACGGGGAGTCGATCAAGTTTCTCAAGCGTCTGGGGATTCTCTAGCCGGCTTTCTTCTTTTTCTTCTTCTGGCCTGTCTGGCCGAGATGAGCCTTACAGCAGGCGCGTACTCGCGCGCGAATTCGGTTGATATAAGCCGCCCGCTCCGTGACAGAAATCACGCCTCTTGCATCCAGCAGGTTGAAGATGTGCGAGCACTTCAGCGCCAAGTCCAGCGCCGGGTAAACCAAGGCCTCTGGCATCGGTGCCTTCTCCTCTGACTTCTCACCCTCTAAAGGCGCAGCCGTCAGAATCCCAATCTCATGATCCCATCGCACCGGAGTCTCAATCACCCTCTGTGACTCCGCCTCGTACATTTCGAACATCTTCAGCAGCATCTCAGTGTCGGCTACTTCAAAGTTGAAGACGCAGTTCTGCATCTCCTGCTGGTAATCGACCTGCTTGTAGGTCGTGTTCTCGTCCCACATCAGCCCTTCCCAGAAGCTGTTCTGCTGATTCAGCATCAAAACAAGCCTCTCCGGCCCGTAGGTCAGCTCAGCACAGACAGGCTTGCACTCGATGCCACCCATCTGCTGGAAGAACGTGAACTGGCTGATCTCGGTCCCGTTCAACCAAACTTCCCAGCCCACGCCAGAAGCACCCAATGAGGGTGATTCCCAGTCGTCCTCAACAAGCCGAATATCGTCTTTCTTGACGTCAAATCCGATCGCATTCAACGAACCCATGTAGAGGTCAACAACATCATCCGGGCTCGGCTTCAGGATCACCTGGTACTGGTAGTACCGCTGCGACCGCATCGGATTCCGTGTGTAGCGTCCATCCGCCGGTCGTCTGCTCGGCTGAGCATAAGCAACGTTCCACTCCTCAGGCCCCAACGAACCGAGCACAGTCGCCGGGTGCATCGTGCCTGCGCCAACTTCTGTGTCATACGGCTGCAGGATCGAACATCCCTGCTCCGCCCAGTAATTGTTCAGCCTCGAAATGAGCTCGTGAAACGTGATCATGGAACGCGCAGGATTGTACTTCCCCCGCTCAAACCTGGTGTTTCTAAAGTCTGGTTCCCCCTCCTCCATTCTTGGCCCTCGGCCGAAATGGAGGAGGGGGTTAGGGTGAGGAGAATCTCCTTTCTGGCCTCTCCCCCGCTTGGGGCGGGGGAGATTAGAGAGGGGGCCGGCTCTCAGCCGGAATACGTGGCATGTGCAGAGAACTCTCGCTCCTAGCCATCGAGAGAGACCTGAAGCGCACCAACCCAGGGACCCCCGCCAAACCCGGCCATAATCCCCCCGGCTCCATGCTTTTCTCTGACGTCAAAGCCGTCTTCTTCGACCTCGATGACACACTCTGCGGCTACTGGGACGCGGCCAAGACCGGGCTCGACATCGTATTCACCGAATACGCCCAAAACGGCACCACACCCAGCCAGCTCAAAAAGGCATGGGCGAACGAATTCCGCACCTTCGCCAAAGAAGTCAAATCAGACGCCTGGTACGAGCGGTACTGCCGAGACGGCGGCTCATCCAGAACCGAGCTGATGCGCCGGACCCTCGCCGCTGTGGACGCAGACACAGCCCAAGCAGAAGAGATCAGCACCCGCTACCTCGAAGAGCGGCAAAACGCCCTCCACCTCTTCGAAGGCTCACTCGAAACCCTGCAGGCGCTCAAAGGCAAGTACCCCCTCGGCCTCATTACAAACGGCCCCGGCGACATCCAACGCCTCGAAATCGAGAAGCTTGGAATCAGCGACTTTTTCGACTCCTTCCACATCGAAGGCGAGATGGGATACGGCAAGCCAGACCCTCGCGTATTCACAAACGCAGAAAACGCAGCCAACGCCAGAGGCCCAGAAAACCTCATGGTCGGCAACAGTGCACAGCACGACATCAAGCCGGCCCAGCAGGCAGGCTGGCACACAGCCTGGGTGCGAAGACCAAGCGACGTCTCGCCCAGCTCCAGAACGGGCCGACAGGAAGAGCTCCCCGTCGACATGGCACAGCCAGACTTCATCCTCGCAGACTTGCGAGCCCTGCTGGATCACCTGGCTTAAAGGCTAAAATCGCCGGGTGATCGAAGCCAAGGACCTTGTCAAGGTCTTTACAGACAGCAAGAACGGCGAGGTCCGGGCAGTCGATGGAGTGGCCCTCCAAGCACACCCCGGCCAAGTGCTGGGAGTCCTCGGCGTCAACGGCGCTGGCAAAACCACGCTCCTCCGGATGCTCTCCACCGTCATCCAGCCCACCTCCGGCACGGCAGTCATCGACGGCTTCGACACAGTCAAGGACTCCGAAGAAGTCCGCAAACGCATCGGCTTCCTCAGCGGATCCACCGCCCTCTACGGCAGACTCAACGCCCGCGAAGTCCTCACCTACTTCGGCGGCTTCTACGGCCTCCAAGGCGATCAGCTCAAGCAGAGAATCGAGGAGGTCATCGAGCGCTTCGGCATAGAGCCCTTCGCCGACAGACTCTGCGACAAGATGTCCACCGGCCAAAAACAGCGTGTCTCCATCGCGAGAGCAGTCCTCCACGATCCGCCCATTCTCATGTTCGACGAGCCGACAAGCGGCCTCGACGTCCTCACGGCCCAAACGGTCATGGAGTTCATCGAAGAGGCCAGAGAAGCAGGCAGAACGATCCTCTACAGCACGCACATCATGAGCGAAGCCCAGCGGCTCTGCGACAACATCTGCATCATCCATGAATGTGTAATCCGGGGAGAAGGCACACCAGCAGAGCTGC
>JALGYA010000075.1 GCA_029824475.1 Fimbriimonadia bacterium
CAGCTGGAGATTGATCGCAAAGGCGTCATCGAGTTTCTCCTCCTCAATCATCCGCTCGACTGCCCCATCTGTGACCGCGGTGGTGAATGTCCACTCCAGAATAATGTAGTCGCTTATGGACCAGGAAACAGCCGGTTCATCGACGAAAAAGGACATGCCGCTAAGGCCTTCCCTCTTTCCAAGTACGTAACGCTCGATCTGGAGCGCTGTATCCAGTGCGGCCGATGCGTGAGGTTTACCGAAGAGATTTCCGGCGACGCGCAGCTCGCCTTCCGATTCCGCGGTTCTGGCATGCAGCCCTCAACGTTTGATCTCACGGACTTTGATTCGAAGTTCAGCGGCAACGTCATCGAGATCTGCCCGGTGGGCGCACTCACTTCCTCTGAATTCCGCTTCCGTGCCCGGCCTTGGGATCTGCAGACATCCCCTGGCATCTGTACACTCACGCCGTGTGGCACCAACGTCTGGTTCGACCACCGCGACGGCAAACTGAGCCGCATCAATGGGCGGGTCAATGAAGCGGTTAACGAAGAGTGGACCTGCGACAGAACGAAGTTTGGCCACGGTGAGATCTATGCGGCTGCCGGGCGAATCAGTGCTCCCCACGTCCGCAGCGGCGACGATTTTGAAGCTGTCAGCTGGTCCAGTGCCTGGAAGCCGATCCTAAATGCTTTTGAGGCTGAGTCCGGTGTGATCGCTGGCCCAAGCGTCTCGAATGAAGACCTCTTCATGTTGAAGAAGCTCTTCAAATATGGGTTCAAAAGCGGCAATCTTGATCACCGATCAGCCGGGTTTGACGCCTTGCCTGACCGTTTGGTTGACAGTGTCGGAACCACCATTGCTGAGCTTGAAAACAAGGACGCTGTCCTCGTGTTCGGCACAGACCTTTCCGACGAAGAGCCGATGACCTTCCTGAGGGTCCGCAAGGGCTGGTTCAACAACGGGACGAAGGTTGTCGTGGCCTGCGATACCGAGACTGACTCAGACAGCTTCGCCCACACAATTCTCAGATATAAGCCCGGCTCAGAAGTCGCGGCGGCTCATGCAATCGCAGCCGCGATGGACGGCAAGTCTGCCGATGCAGAAGACCTGAAGGCTTCTGGCCTGGACGCCGCTGCCGTAGAGGCCGCAGCCTCTGCGCTCAAGGGAGCCGGCACGGCGGTGCTCACAACAAGATCACTTCTTGCGAAAACGGGCGGGGCTGATGCAGCAAGCTGGCTTGCAAAAGCAGCCGACAGCCAGGGCGGATCGTTCAGCCTGATGGCCACACAGGCCAATGAGCAGGGCGCGCTCGAGATTGGTTTCCTTCCTGAATCCGGCAAGAACACTCGCGAGATGCTTGAGGCTGCTAAGGCCGGGAAGCTCAAAGCACTCTGGCTTGCTAACTACGACCCGATTACAGATTTCCCGGATGTCGAGCTCGCTGAGGCGGCGCTCGAAAATGTCGAGTTCCTCGTGGTGCAGGCAGCCAACGAAACTGAATGTGCTGCCTATGCGAGCGTGATCCTTCCGATGACGCTTCCCGCGGAGCAGGACGGAACCTACACGAACGTCGAGAGTCGCGTCCAGAAGATGGACCAGATTCTCCAGCCTGTCGGTGAAGCGAAGCCGATTTGGCGAGCCTGTTCCGACGCCCTGCTCAGGATTGACGCAGCGAATCACCCGCCGTTCTCAGCCTCGGAAGTAATGGCGCAGATATGTGGCGAATATCCGAGATTTGAAGCCGCCACGGCGGACGCCTTGAGCGGTGAAGGAGCACTGATTTACGGGCCGGAAATTGAGCCGGGCCAGGAGAATCAGGAGCCTGCTGGAGGGCAGGTACAGTAGGCACGCCAATGCTAAAGTGGCTTGAATATATGAGCGAGGGGAACCCCGGATTTCTGGGTGTTTCCGACAGCATTTGGCTCTCCCTTATTAAGGTTGTCCTCCTGATCATGCCGTCACTCGCTTTAGTGCCCGGCTTGATCTGGTGGGAGCGCCGACTTCTGAGCTGGATGCAGGATCGAATTGGTCCAAACCTCTCCGGCACCTTCACTCGAAAAGACGGCAAGCGAATCTTCACATTTGGGCTTCTTCAGCCTCTCCTCGACGGCGTGAAGCTCTTCCTCAAAGAGGACGTCACACCCGGCGGCATTAAGAAGGACAAGGCGATCTACTTTATCGCCCCGGCTCTGGCGCTCTTTCCGGCATTCGCCATTGGCGGAACGCTGCCTTGGGGACCGACGGTTGGGCTCGACGGCGGCCCTGGTCTCATCGGCTACCTCACACCACTGGCTGATGTCGAAATCGGACTGCTCTATGTTCTGGCGATCTCATCGCTCGGCGCATACGGGCTTGTTCTGGCAGGCTACGCCTCAAACAACAAGTACTCCCTGATGGGCGCGATTCGCGCCTCTGCCCAGCTCATCAGCTACGAACTGGCCATGGGAATGGCGCTCGCGGCCATCGTGTTGGCTACCGGCTCGCTCAGGATGAGCGACATGGTGAACGTCCAAATGGAGGCGTTTTGGGGCATCGGCGGCCTCGAGTGGCTGCAGAACTGGTTCATCTTCACGCCGTACGGCTTCGTTGCTGCGATCATCTTCCTGATCGCACTGGTGGCGGAGACCAACCGTGCACCGTTCGATCTTCCTGAAGCAGAAAACGAGCTGATCGCCGGATACCACACTGAGTATTCGTCGATGAAGTTCGCAGTCTTCTTCATGGGTGAATACGCAGCCATGTTCATGCTGAGCGGCGTGTTCGCGACGGTCTTCCTGGGTGGGTTCAACCTGCTCCCACTCAACTTTGACGAGTTGGCAGCGAGCGCATCTGGCCCGATGGTTGGATTCTTCGAGTTCCTCCACAAGACGGCTTACTGGACCGGACCGCTGGTCTTCCTGGCCAAGTGCTGGGGCGGCATCACTTTCTTCATCTGGCTCCGTGCAACTCTCCCGAGGCTTCGCTACGACCAGCTGATGGGCTTGGGCTGGAAGAGCCTGCTCCCGGCTGCCGTGGCCAACTTCATGGTGGTCGGCATTTGGATGATCGGACAGAGACTCTGGGGCACCGCAGGCGGGCTCGGCGCGGCAGCCGCGGCGATCGCCATCGTCGTTGTTCTCTATCTCAACATTGTTGCCTCTTCAAAGAAGGCGAACGATCCGCTGCTGAAGCGGACAGTCGATATGGTCGATCCCGGTTCTTCACGCACCGTGACCATGGTCGATACCAAGGAAGCGTGATCTTTTGGAAATGAAAGGAATGAAGACTCCATCTGGAGGTGACAGGGCTTGAACGACGGGGCATTTTACGTGCTGTCCGCGCTGGCTGTGCTTTCCGCCATCGGCGTTGTAGCCTATGGCAGGAACCCGGTCTACTCGGCCGTCAGCCTGGTGTTCAACTTCTTCGTGCTCGCGATGCTCTACTTCACGATGGGCGCCCAGTTCCTGGGCATCACTCAGATGATGGTCTATGCGGGCGCGATCATGGTTCTGTTCCTGTTCGTGATCCTCATCCTGAAGCAGGCGAAGGCACGCGAAACCGAGAAGAGGCCAGCTATCGCAGCTTGGGGGCTCTCGATTGCCGCTGCTGCACTCGGACTCTTTGTCATAGCCAAGTCGGCGAACATCGCATTTCCCGACGGAGCCGAAATCACAGCACCGGAGACCTTCGGAACCCCGCAGTCGATCGGCGGAGCGCTCTTCTTTACTGAGTACGTCTGGCCATTCATCATCGCCGGCGTTCTCCTGACACTCGGCGTGGTCGCCTCGATCCTGCTGGCCAAGAGGAGAATATAGAGTGAACCTCCCCCTGACCATGCTGGCCGAAGTTTCACTGCCGCACTATCTGACCCTCTCCGCAGCGATATGTGCATCGAGCTGATGCTCAACTCGGTGAACCTCACATTCTTGGCGTTCGCCAAGTACGCACCCTTCGCCTCCGACACAGCGCAGGCAGCGCAGACCGGCCAGATCATGGTGATCTTTGTGATGGCCGTCGCGGCTGCAGAAGTCGCGGTCGGACTCGGAATCATCATGGCCATCTTGAGACTGCGCAATCAGGTTGACGTCGACGACATGAGCACGCTGCGAGGATAAGAAGATGAAGCCATTCCTTAACCTCCCATCCAGCTGGTCATTCCTGATCATCTTCATGCCGCTCTTCGGCTCGATCATCTGGGCGCTGTTCGGCAAGAGCCTGATGAAGCTCGGCGGAGACCGTGACGGCAAACGAGTTGTCGCATGGGGCGCCACAGGGCTGGTCCTTGCTGGCTTTGTAGTCGCACTCGACTTCGCGCTTCAGCTGAACGTGATGCGGCAGGCGAAGGAGTCCTTCGATCCGATCACGATCTTCCAGTGGATATCGCTGCAGTCGGTCAACATTCCTTTTGAGCTGAGGCTCGACAGCCTCTCGCTCACGATGACTCTGGTCGTCACCGGCATCGGTGGAATGATCCACTGGTACGCCGCTGGCTACATGTGGGAGGAGCGGGAATACGCCCGGTTCTTCACCTATTTGAACCTGTTTATCGCGTTCATGCTGCTGCTCGTTCTGGGCAACAACCTCGCGATGCTCTTCATCGGCTGGGAAGGCGTGGGCGTCTGCTCCTATCTTCTGATCGGCTTTTGGTACAAGGATCACGCGAACGCGAAAGCGGCCAACAAGGCGTTCATCGCCAACCGTGTCGGCGACTTCGGCCTGACGCTCGGCCTCTTCTATCTGGTCTATCTGATCGGCGGCCAAGCGGCTTCGCTCGGCATCGAATCGACCCGCTGGCTCAGCTATGACGTGATCTTCCAGGCGAACGTGCTGGAAGCACTTTCGCACTTCCCGAAAGAGATCATGATCGTCAGCCTGCTGCTCTTCGTTGGCGCGATGGGCAAGTCTGCGCAGTTCCCGCTCTACGTGTGGCTGCCGGACGCGATGGCTGGTCCAACTCCGGTTTCAGCTCTGATCCACGCGGCCACGATGGTCACCTCTGGTGTCGTCCTGCTGAACCGCATGGCTCCGATCTTCCTGATGTCGCCAGTGACGATGTCGGTCGTCGCTGGTGTTGGTGCAATCACCGCGCTGCTTGGTGCGCTGATCGCCTTTGGTCAGACGGATATCAAGAAGGTTCTGGCGTATTCCACGGTCTCACAGCTCGGCTACATGTTCATCGCTTGTGGCGTGGGTGTGTTCTCGGCTGGCATCTTCCACGTTGTTACTCACGCGTTCTTCAAGGCTCTGCTCTTCCTCACCGCTGGTTCAGTCATTTACGCGATGGCCCACAACCAGGACATGAGGAACTACGGCGGACTCTTCAAGAAGATCCCGATCACCGCGATCCTGATGACCATCGGTTTCTTGGCGCTGATCGGAACACCGTTCGCCTTTGCAGGCTTCTGGTCCAAAGAGGCAATCCTCGGCCCAGCAGTCAACGACGTTTCGTACACTCTTCTGCTTACGAACATTGGCGATTACAAGCTGACCGTGGGAGCGCTGGCTGGCTGGATTGGATTCCTCGCGGCGTTCTGCACGGCGTTCTACATGACGCGTCAGATGTTCCTCACGTTCATGGGCAAGCCAAGGTGGACATCCATCGAGCCTGCTCATCACGCGCATCACCACGCGGCTGAAGCACTGCCGGTGCCGGCTCACGATGAGCATGCGTTCTTCATGAGCGACGCTGAAGTGGAAGCCTTCACGGTTCCAGAACCTGAGCACCACGATCTGGACAGCACGCACGAGCCGAAAGAGGTTCCGGCCTCGATGTGGCTCCCGCTCTCGATCCTGGCACTGTTCAGCACAGGCCCGATCTGGATGGTGGCGTACAACTCGCACTTCGTTGACAAGTGGTTGACCGGATCGTACGAAGAGCATCACGGTGCTATCGGGCACAACGCGCTGATCACAATCTCATTCCTGGTATTCGGTGGTGGCCTGCTAGCTGGCTACCTGGTCTATAAGAAGGGTCTTCCTGAGAAGGAAGGCTGGGATCTCAGCAAGTGGAATCCGGTTCGCCGCTCCGCGATGAACCAGTTCTCAATCGACGCTGTGGCCACAGACGGCACAAGCACGCTCGGCAACCACCTTGGAAAAGTGCTCGCCTGGATCGACGTGAACATCGTCGACGGTCTCGTCAACTTAGTCGGAGTCATTGCCAAGGCAATCGGCTCGCTGCTGAAGATGCCGCAGAACAAGGGCATGGTTCGGCACTACGCGATTCTGATGCACCTGGGGGCCGCGGCAATGATTGTCCTGGCTGCCTGGAAACTGGGGGTGTTCAACTAAGATGCTCGAGACAACAGGCATGGGCCTCCTCTCCGTTCTGATTCTGCTCCCGATCGTGGGTGCGATCCTGACGCTCATCGTTCCGGATCAGTTCCACAAGGCGATCAAAGGCGGCGCGGTCTTCTTTACCGGCCTCACCTTCGTTCTGTCGCTCGGGCTGCTCAAGACGTTCGAAGGCGGCACGTTCCACTTCCAGTTCTCCGAATATGTCGAGTGGCTGCCTCAATGGGGCATTTCCTGGCATGTCGGCATCGATGGGCTGAGCCTCTGGATGGTCCTGCTGACCACGCTGCTCACGTTCCTTTCGACCATCTTCAGTGTCTACGTGAACAAGCGGGCAGGCGCGTATTTCGCGATGATGCTTCTGCTTGAAACAGCGATGCTCGGCGTGTTCTGCGCGCTCGATACAGTGCTGTTCTACACGTTCTTCGAGCTCTCGCTGATCCCGATGTTCGTGATGATCGCGATCTGGGGCGGCGCGAACAAGAAGTACGCGTCGATGAAGTTCTTCATCTACACGCTGGGCGCTTCGATCTTCATGCTGATCGGCATCGTGATGATGGCGAAGCTGAACTTCGAGGCCACTGGTGTCTGGACGTTCGATCTTCTGGCCATCCAGAACTCCGTCGCGAACGGAACGCTCTGGGCGCAGGCGATGCAGATTCAGCCGCTGATCTTCTGGTCGTTCGCGGTGGCCTTCATGGTCAAGTGTCCGATGTTCCCGTTCCATACGTGGCTTCCGGATGCTCACACCGAAGCGCCGACCGCTGGCTCAATCCTGCTGGCTGGTGTCCTGCTGAAGATGGGCACCTATGGTTTCCTGCGATTCCTGCTGCCGCTCTTCCCGGATGCGGTTCGGCAGTTCGCGAACGTCTTTGTAATCCTCGCGGTAATCGGCATCATCTACGGTGCGATCGTCGCAGCGATGCAGACGGACATCAAGAAGCTGGTCGCGTACTCCTCGGTCTCACATATGGGATTTGTGGTGCTTGGCATCTTCTCGCTGAACCACATCGGAATCATGGGCGGCGCGTATCAGCAGCTCGCTCACGGCATCAGCACCGGCGCGCTCTTCCTGATGGTTGGACTGCTCTACGAGAGGATTCACACCCGCAAGTTCAAGGACCTCGGCGGCCTCAAGGCTCAGATGCCTTGGTTCTCCGCGCTGTTCCTCATCGTGATGCTCTCAAGTGTCGGCCTGCCTGGCACGAACGGATTCATCGGTGAGTTCCTCGCCCTCATGGGCGCGGTTCAGTCATCATTTGCTGGCCTGTACGGTCTTCACTGGTGGATGCCGGTGGTCGCTGGCATCGGCGTTATTCTTGCCGCTGTCTACCTCCTCAAGATGTTCCAGAAGACGTTCTACGGCGAGATTACGAATCCGCTGCTGAAACGCCTAAAGGACTTGAAGCGATGGGAGATCGGCCTGGTCGGCGTGTTTGTGGTGTTCATCTTCTGGGGTGGCCTCTATCCCAACACATTCCTCCAGCCGATGGAGCGGTCGCTTGAAGCCGCACGCCTCATGTCGATCAGTGGGCCGGGTCAGGGCCCGTCATGGAGCGACAAGTCTCACGAGATCAACGACAAGGGCGACCTTGTGGTTGTCGGCACGCGCACAGAGTCTGGTGGTTGGGATAAAGAGCATCCTGGCCAGCCGATCATGCTGGCGAATCACTTCGTGAAGCCTGAGCCGACCGAGTACACAGCTCCCCAGCCTCCTGAAGCAGCCCACGGCGGCGGCCACGAGGAAGATGCTGACGTAGAGCACGCTGAAGAAGAGGAGGCGCATTGACAAGCCTCGAACGCCTAACGACCGCCGCGAACGGCGGAGACGTTGACCAGAAACCGGAGTTCAAGATCGGCCTGGGCGACTGCGCGGATGCGCACGGCGTTCAGCTCAACGAGCTCGCAGCCTTGAAGGCAGCCTGCCCAGAGGCGGCGGCCCTCGTGAGAGTTGCCTCACCGCTCGGCCGAGCAATGGCGAAAGGGATCGACATCCACACTCAGCTTCATGATGATCCGGCTGAGGGAGCAGAGGTCCTGGACGGGCTCGTCAGCGAGACCCGAACAGCGATGACCGATGCGCTCGACCAAGGCGCGGACGGCATCTGCTACGAAATTGAAGGCGCTTCACCCGAGTTTTGCACTCCCATGCAGTTCGGCGGCCACTTCCTGGAGCTCGATCGAGAGCTGATGGAAGAGATCAGCGAGGCGAAGTTCAACATGATGTGGATCAAGCCGAAGCGTGATCCCTATCTCGACTTCGTGTCCGACATCCCAGCCCACGCGCTGGCTTGGGACATGAATGGGAGCGGACGGGCGCCAGCGGAGATTCGCACACTCAGAGAAGGTGCACTCGCAGGCGACCACCCGGACGCAGATATTAGATTTTTGATGACGGAGACACCGGCAGTGAACGTGCAAATGACTGAGGGAGCTGCAAGCTGATGGAGCAGTGGACCATGCCCAGCATCGACTGGACAACGCTGATGCCGACGATCATCGTGATCTTGACCGGCTGCGCCGCGCTGATCGTTGAGATGCTTCGTCCGAAGCAGAACAATAACCTCATCGTTGGCGTTTCGCTGGTTGGCCTTGGCGGAGCTGCTTACTGTCTTCTTTCGCACCTCGGTCTCCCTGAGATTTCGACCCTGAATGGCCTCGTCGAACGAGATCGATTGGGTTCGATTATTCAGCTTGTCTTGGTCGGCGTCACAGCATTGACCATCCTGTTCAGCGAGCCTTATCTGCGCAACAAGCGGATCGCCTTCGGCGAGTTCTATCCGCTCGCGCTCTGGTCTGCCGCTGGCGGCATGGTGATGGCATCGAGCGAGAACCTGCTGATGATCTTCATCGGCCTGGAGCTTCTCAGCATCGGCCTCTATTGCATGGCTGGGCTTAGCCGAGAGGAGACGAAGTCTGAAGAGTCCGCTCTGAAGTACTTCCTTCTGGGAGCCTTCGCAAGTGCGTTCCTGCTCTACGGCATCGCGATGTTCTTCGGAGCGACGGGTTCAATTTCTCTCTCAGCGGCAGCTGGTGCGCCGGAAGGTGCGCAGGGTCTGCTGACCTTGTCTTCGATGATGCTTATCGTTGGGCTTGGCTTCAAGCTCGCGCTCGTGCCGTTCCACCAGTGGACGCCGGACGTTTATCAAGGCGCACCCACGAACGTGACTGCGTTCATGGCGGCTGCCTCCAAAGCAGCAGCAGCTGCTGCTGCGATCCGCATCTTCTCTGCGTTTGTGCCAGTTCAAGATTTCTGGATGCCGATCCTCTATTGGATGGCGATCCTCTCGATGGCTGTCGGCAGCTTCAGCGCCCTCGTTCAGAAGGACGTCAAGCGCGTGCTCGGCTACTCGTCGATCGCTAATGCTGGCTACATCCTGGTGGCGATCCTCGGTGCGATCAAGTCTGGCGACGGCAATTTTGCTGCGGCGATCTACTACCTGGTCGTCTATTCGGCGGCAACAGTAGGCGCGTTCGCAGTGATCTCGGTCACGGCCAAGGCTGGAACTGAAGGCACACGGTTTGAGGACCTCCACGGCATGTGGAAGAAGGCTCCTCTGGCTGCCGGAACTTTGGTCTTCTTTATGGCCAGCATGATCGGAATCCCGCCGCTGGCTGGCTTCTTCGGCAAGCTGCTGATCTTCCAGACCGCTGTGAACGGCGGCTACGTTGATCTCGCTATTGTTCTTGCTGCGACCTCTGTCGCGAGCGCGTTCTACTACCTGCGGATCATGCACGCCGCATTCGCTGCAGATGAGACGGCAATCCCGACTCAGGCAGCGCCGGTGCGTGGCGGCCTCAAGGCATCGCTGATCATCTGTGCGGCCTCGACGCTCATTCTGGCGTTCGGTGCGAACAAGATCATCACCGCCATCGAAGGTGAGCCGGAACCGGCTGTCACCGTCGCTTTGACTGGAGAGTAATCATGAAACTCGGCATCTCGATGTACAGCTACGTGGCCGCCGTCAAAGACGGCCGCCTCGACCTCCCTGGCTTCATCCGTGAAGCAAAACGGATCGGCGCAGACGGTGTCGAGCTGCTTGACTTTTTTTACAATGATGCTGACTCCGAACGGGTGATCGCGAAGGAGACGCTCGAAGAGACCGGCCTTCCGTGTGGAGTCTTTTCTATCGCCAACAACTTCGCCCAGATCGAGGCTGCTGATCGCGACGCGGAGCTCAAGAAGATTGAATTTGGCATCGGAGAAGCCTGCTACTTTGGCACGGACGTTGTCCGCGTATTTGCAGGTGACGTCTCAGAAGGCATCACATTTGATGACGCCAGAAGCTGGATTATCGAAGGTCTCACTAAGGGCGCGAACCTCGCTCACGAGCGAGGCGTCAAGCTGGCTCTGGAAAACCACGGCAGGCTGGCAGGGAAGGGTGAACAGATTCGAGGCTTGATCGACGCCGTTCGCCAGAACTGCGGCCACGACGCCCTTGGAGCGAACCCGGACACAGGCAACTTCATTCTCGCCTGCCAAGAGAGCCACGAGGCGATCAAGCAGGTGGCGGACTACGCATACATGGTCCATTTTAAGGACTTCGCCCCTGCGCCAGCTCGCTCGACCGACAAGCAGGTGGAGGACTACTCATACATGCTCGATTCCGAGGACAGCGCCCCTGCGCCAGATGACTGGGAGGGCGGCTACCGAGATCTTGAAGACAACCGCTTCTACGGCACCGTTGTCGGAGAGGGAATGGTTGACCTCGCCCAGTGCCTTCAGGCGCTTAAAGACGCCGGGTTCACCGGCTGGGTGAACCTGGAGTGGGAAGGCGCAGGCGATCCATTCGTTGACGTGCCCAAGTCACTTGAGTACGAGCGGAACTTCCTCTCAGCTCTCGCTTGAGTTGGCTTCCTTCTTCTCTTTCATCACCTTGTTGACGGTCAATGCCGTCGCGGTGACCACCACTAACGGCAGTGCGATCCACAGAACAGCGCTTGAGTAGGAGGTGATCGATTCCGGCGCCTGGCTGTTCACCACCAAGTACGCCAAGTACATCGCGTAGCAGACCAAGAACATCGCGCCTTCCCATCTGAATATTCGGTAGCCAACGAAGAGGATCGGGATGCACGCGGCGAGCACGATCACCATGAGCGGCGTGTCGAACCGCAGCGCCTGAACCGGCACGGGCACGATTTTCGGTGACACCGCTGCCGTGATGCCAAGCACGACAAATACGTTGTAAATGCAGCTCCCAACAACATTGCCGACCGCCAGGTCTCGCTGCCCTTTCATCACGGCTACAGCTGTCGTGGCGAGCTCCGGCGCGCTAGTGCCGATCGCAACGATCGTCAAGCCGACAACCAGCTTATCAATGCCAAGCATCTCAGCGACAGTCGAGGCTCCACTCACGAGCCAGGTCGAGCCTAGGACGAGCAGCACACCGCCGCCGATCACAAGAGCCAGGTTCTGCCACGGAGGCCGTACGGGATCGACGTCCGCTGTTGCCTCTACGGTCGGCTGCTTCTTGTACAAGACGAGCAGGAACACCGTGTAGGCGATGGATAGGGCGAACAGAAGAATGCCCTCCCACCGCTGGAAGCCGCCATCGAGGGCCAGCAGGTACATCAGGAGACCCGCGCCAACCATGATCGGGACATCGAAGCGGAGGAGCTGTCTCTTGACGTGGATTGTCGCGAGCACGGCTGCAGCGCCCAGGATCAGCAGGACGTTGGCGATGTTGCTCCCCACAACGTTGCCGACAGCGAGCTCCGGGTTTCCAGAGAGCGCAGAAGTGACGCTGATTGCCAGCTCAGGAGCGCTGGTTCCAAAGGAGACAACGGTCAGCCCGACAATCAGCGTGCTCATGCCGAGGCTGCGTGCCAGCCGCGAGGCGCCCCTGACAAGCAGTTCTGCGCCATAGAGGAGGACCCCTAGGCCGAGCAGAAACAACAGGACAGCGCCGAGCACGAGACTATTGTGCCTTGCGGCGCGCCTGCACTGCCTTGGCGAACTGATTCATCATCTCTTCGGTCTGCTCGATCGAGATGCAGCTGTCTGTGATGGAGAGCCCGTATTCAAGCGCCTGCAGGTCGGAGGAATCCTGGCGGCCTTCCTTGAGGAAGCTCTCGATCATGACTCCAAAAACTCTGTCCGACCCCGATGCGAGTTGGCGGCAAACCTCATCGGCAACGACAGATTGTTTCTTGTAGTCCTTGCCAGAGTTGCCGTGGCTGCAGTCGATCATCACGCGGCCAGGAAGTCCATGGCCGATGAGTGACTCGGAGACTTTGGTCACGCTCTCCTCATCGAAGTTGGGGCCAGTGTTCGTGCCGCCTCGCAAGATGACGTGCGCTGCATCGTTGCCCTCGGTCTGGAATATTGCGGTGACCCCCTGCTTGGTGACGCTGGGGAACCAGTGGCTTTGGCCGGCAGATCTCACAGCATCGATGCAGGTTGCCGATTCACCGCTCGTGCCGTTCTTGAATCCAATCGGCATTGATGAGCCGCTGGCGACCTGTCGGTGGATCTGGCTCTCGGTGGTGCGGGCACCGATGGCTACCCAGCTGACCAGGTCAGATGTGTACTGCGGGGTGATGTTGTCGAGCATCTCGCAGGCCGTCGGCAGGCCGAGCTCGGCGAGGTATGCCAGGAGCTCACGCGCCATGCGGAGGCCTTTGTTGATCTTGTGCGTGCCGTCCAGCTCAGGGTCGTAAACGAGACCCTTCCAGCCGCCGACTGTTCGGGGCTTTTCGAAGTAGGTGCGGATGACGATGAGCAGGTCGTCTTTGTGCTGATCTGCGAGCGTCTTGAGCCTGCGAGCGTAGTGCTTGGCTGCGTCCACGTCGTGGATGGAGCAGGGGCCGACGATGCAGACCAGCCGATCATCATCTCCCGTGATGGCCTTCTCGATATCTACGCGGGACTGGCGAATGACCTTGAGGGCAGTCTCCGAGGCAGGCACGTCCTCCAGCAGGATCGCTGGCGGAACCAGAGGCTTAACGGCCTTGATTCGGACGTTATCGGTCAAGAGGCTGTCTGGCATAGGGTGCTCCGGCAGGTCAGCGCCCGCCTTTTGGAACAGGATGACGCATGAGCGGCGTGCGATCCTGGCCGAAGTCCCTTAACTAGCCCTTGCGGCGCTGTTGAACCGATTCCGCGAGGTTGCCGAGCACGTCTTCTGTCTCATCAATCGAGATGCAGGAGTCTGTGATCGACTTGCCATATTCGAGGCTGTTGAGATCGCTGGAGTCTTGGCGGCCTTCCTTAATGTTGCTCTCGATCATGACCCCGAAGATCTCGTCTGAGCCACCCGCGATTTGGCGTGAAATCTCTTCTGCTACGGCCGCCTGCTTGCGGTAGTCCTTGCCGGAGTTGCCATGGCTGCAGTCGACCATCACTCTAGGGTCGAGGCCGTGCGTTCTCAACTGCTCACATGTCTGATGCACGTCGGCTTCGCTGAAATTCGGGCCTGTCTCAGTTCCGCCCCTCAGGATGACGTGGCAGGCTTTGTTGCCTTCGGTCTGGAAGATCGCTGTGACGCCTTGCTTGGTGACACCTGGGAACCAGTGGGAGACCGCTGCCGCCCTCACTGCATCGACTGCGGGGCCGACCTGGCCGCTAGTGCTGTTTTTGAAGCCGATCGGCATTGACGAACCTGAGGCGACCTGTCGGTGGATCTGACTTTCGACAGTTCGAGCCCCGATGGCCGTCCAGGCGACCAGGTCAGATATGAACTGGGGAAGGATGTTGTCGAGCATCTCTGTGCCCGATGGGATGCCGAGACGACCGATGTTGATCAGCAGCTCTCGCGCTGCCTTGAGGCCTTGGTTGATCTTGTGGCTGCCGTCCAGTTCCGGGTCATAGACGAGGCCCTTCCAGCCGCCGACTGTGCGCGGCTTCTCGAAGTACGTCCTCATGATGACGATGAGGTCATCTTCGTATTTGGTCGATGCCTTCTTGAGCCTTGCCGCGTAGTCTTCTGCTGCCTCCACATCGTGAATCGAGCAGGGGCCAACCACGCAGACGAGCCGGTCGTTCTGGCCGGTGAGAGACGCGGTGATCTCCTCTCTGGCACGCTTCGTTAGATCAAGAACCTCAGAGGGCGCAGGCTGATCCTCGATGAGGATCGCCGGCTGGATCAGAGGTTTGACCGTCTTGATGCGGACGTTGTCGGTCAGATAAGTGTTGGGCATCGGCCTGCTTGTGAGGCTGACACGCCAGGCCGTGTCAATCTCAGGAACGGGCCGATCGGCGGGCCTTTACGGCCTCAGCGAGCTGGTTCAGCAGCCCTTCTGTCTCTTCGATAGAGACGCACGAGTCGGTGATGCTCTGGCCGTAGGTCATACCGTCGGCAGAGAAGTTCTGTCGTCCTTCCACAAGGAAGCTCTCCAGCATGAACCCGAAGATGCTGTCCGATCCCTCAACCAGTTGGTTAGAAATCGACTGGACGACGTCCTTTTGACGTGCGAAGTCCTTGCCGCTGTTGCCATGACTGCAGTCGACCATGACTCGTGGTGGGAGCCCGAGGCTTTCCAGATTCTCAGCCGCGGCCTCAACAAACTGCTTTTCAAAATTAGGGCCAGTATCTGCACCGCCGCGCAGAATCACGTGGCACGCCCTGTTGCCGGAAGTCTTCAATATTGCAGAGATCCCCTGCTTGGTAACCGACGAGAACCAGTGGCTCATCCCGGCCGTTCGGACTGCGTCGATGGCAGTCTGCGTGTCACCCGATGTGCTGTTTTTGAACCCAACGGGCATCGAACAGCCCGAGGCGAACTGCCGGTGGATTTGACTCTCTGTTGTACGGGCACCGATTGCTGCCCAGGCGACGTGGTCCGTGATGTACTGCGGAAGAATGCTGTCGAGGAATTCTGTTGCGACCGGAATACCATCAGCCGCCAAATCTGCCAGGAGCTGCCGCGACAGCTTTAGCCCGCGGTTGATCTGGTACGAGCCATCGAGGTCGGGGTCGTTCATCAGCCCCTTCCAGCCGCCTACGGTGCGCGGCTTTTCGAAGTAAGTGCGCATCACCAGGATGAGCTCGTTCTTGTGCTGATCCGCCAGCGCTTTGAGCTTGGTGCCGTATTCGCGTGCAGCATCAATATCATGGATAGAACAGGGGCCGACGATGCCGACCAGTCGGTCATCCTCGCCTGAATGCGAGGCGACGATCGCCTTTCTCGTATCCCAGACCAGGTCGCTCGCGGCCGCCGTGCAGGGGATGTCCTCGATCAGGATTGCCGGCGCGATCAGCGGCCGGATCTCCTCGATCCGGACGTCATCGACTTGGTGGCCGTTCTGATGCGTGCGCTGGTCATCCATGGCCACAAGGGACTTCACGATTTCTGCCTGGCGGGCCATCGGTATGTGCTTGGTGCTGGGAATATGAAGGAATCCGATCGGAAATCCTGCGTGGAGGCTGAGGGAGCGGTAGAGCGAGTAGCCGCAGAGGTAGTCGCCTGCGTCGACGGACATCACCCAGTCTCGGCCCGGTGCATGGACCTGACTCGACTGCCAGAGTGTCGCGCTCAACTGGGGAGGCCCGAACGACTCGATTTGAGCTGGGCCGCGGACTTCACCAGATACATCAGCGGTTGCGCCAATGCGGTTATGGGCGGTGGTCTCGATCAGAAGGTCTTCAGCTTTTCCAGCGAGGCCGATCATCATGAGCGCCTTGGAATCTAGGAATGGTGCTTCAGAGAGGAACTCGTCAATGGCATCGAATGTCACCGGAAGGACCTGGTGCGGCGAGCCCAGCGAGGCGGCGAGTTCTCCACTTGGATTCTCGTCGTGCTTTCCGAACGGGCCGAAGCCCGTCACGTAGATTTCGCTGGGATCCACGGCTCATTTTATCCCGGCTCCGGTAGAGTTCAGTGCCATGCCGGACAAAGTGATCGAGACAGCGCGGCTGATCCTCAGGCCATTTCGGGCTGAAGATGCGGAGGACCTGTTCGGCATCTACAGCGGCGCCGAGGTCGCTCGCTGGCTCCAGAGGCCAGCCATGACCCAGATGTCTGAGGCGGAAGAGGCTGTGGCCCGCTTCCAATCCAGACACAAAGCACTGGCAAGGCCAAACGGGCTCTATGCAGTCCAGGTCCGGGAGACTGGCATCGTCGTTGGAACAGGCCTCCTGCAGCCGCTCCCGAGCGATCAGCAGGGAAGGGTTGAAGTCGGATGGCACTTGGCGGAGTCAGCCTGGGGCTGCGGCTATGCAACCGAGGCTGGAAAGGCGATGATCCAGGCTCATTTCGAGCAGACCCAGCAGGAGGCCGTATACGCGATCATAATGCCAGAGAACGTCAATTCACAGGCGGTTGCTCAGCGGCTTCAGCTTCTGGACATCAAAGAGTGGTTCAGCCACCCCATCGGCCTGGAATTGATGCTGTTTAGGCAGACTCGATCCGAGTGGGAATCAGCCCGCTAGGGAAGCCAAAGGGCCCTTTCCCTGGGTTCGTCCCAGGCTGGTCCTTGCGATTAGGATGCAGGCTGCCGCATAATCAGCGTTCGCGGCCCAGTTTGTGGGACGCAAATAATCGTTGGGGCACATCGTCCATGGCAAAGAAAAAAGGCGAAAAGCGCGAAATCATCCGGCTTGTCTGTACAGAAGACGGCAAGCATTACGTCAGCACGACGAAGAACAGGATGAACACTCCAGACAAACTGGAGCTGAAGAAATTTAACCCGAACCTGCGCAAGGTGACCCTGCACAGAGAGAAGAAGTAAGGAGACGACATGGCACATCCCAAGCGTAAGCATTCCCACCAGCGTTCCGCAAAGCGGCGCACCCACTACGTGACTACCATGCCGGAAGTCAGCGAGACCAAGACGATCGGCGGCGACCCGCTGCACCTTCGTCACTGCGCCAGCAAAGACGGCTACTACAAGGGCCGCCGACTGCCTGGCTACAAAGACGCAGAGTAGATCTGCAAGTCTTAGAGGCCGCTCAGGTTCTGCCTGAGCGGCCTTTTTGGTTTAAGAGGCCCGTGCCGGAGCGAGCATCTCCCATTGGTAGGTGAGCTTCACTTTCTTGCCTGATGGGGCATCGAGCCGCCAGATCACGCGGGTGTGATCGTTTCGATCGTTCAGGCCCTTGGGCAGCACTGAGATCTCCGGATCGCCGTCGGATGACAGGACGGTCCCGGTGACGTTCATGCCCAGCCGCAGGCTGGAGTCCTCCGGCCTCTGATTGAGGATCTCCATGACGCCCTCGACCACGATCTTGTCCCAGAGTACTCGGCCTCGGGAGTCTTTGATGTCGGTGGGGGCCCGGCTCTTGATCTCCGCCGCGGATTCGATGCGAATGCTGAGGGCTTTGTTGACCGTGAGGCTGGCATTGCCGCCAGCGGGTGTGTAGCTGATCGTGTCTTGGCCGATCACTTCGCTCTCCTGCATCACTGTTGCTGGCGCGGTTGTGAGCGGCATTTCGGCGGTGTTCTTGAATTCCAGGGTGTGCCAAACATCAGGGAGTGTTTCGCTTGGCCGGATCACTACTGAGGAGCCGGAGGTCAGCACAGGGTCGGGCAGCTCTGAGGTGTAGATGTGCTTGACGTCGGTCTCGGCTTCGAAGAGGCTCCAGTAGCCGCGTTCTCCTCTCTTGAGCGTCACTCCCGGCTGTGCATAGAAGAAGAGGTCGCCTAGTGCTTGCCCGACATCGGTGCCGGATGGCATCTGAAACGCCTCGTCCGCAGCTGAGCGGCCCATGGAGAGGGCGTTCTGGCCAATCATTCTGCCGCCTCCGCTGCCGCCGAAACCACCACCTCCAAATCCTCCACCGCCGAATCCCAGCTGAGTGGTTGGGATGGGCGCAAGGTTCATGAAGTTCTTAGGAGTGCCGAACGGATCTGTGCTGCCGAGGTGCTCGATATGCGGGAAGCCAGAGATCAGCTTTGCTGTGACATCTTCCAGATCGGCCAGGTCATTGATGATGATGGCTCTGCTCAGAATCCTGGCCTTGCCAGGCTTATACAGATCAACCGAGTAGGACGGCGACCAGTAGATTCCCGATTGAAGAGCCATTGTGTAGAGCTTCGTGCCAGGCTTGCCGCTCGCGTTGAGCCGGACCACCTGCTCGGCAGTCTCGGTCTTCACAGTCGTGATGATCTCCTCCTCAACCTGTTCTAGCCAAACAACCATATTGGCGGGAATCACGGCATCGTGCCCGTCTCGTCCTTCGAGGACCAGCAGGCTGCCGGCCTGCTTGATCTTGGCAATGACGGCCTCCTCCTTTTCGCCTCTTCTAATGTGGAGCTTGACGGTTTTGCCTTTATTGAGCGCGATCACTTCCTGCATCGCGGTCGCATCACGCTTGCCGTCCTTCTTGACGAATCCCGAGACATAGCTGTTGATCTTGACGTTGTCTGGGGGCAGCAGCCAGTAAGTTCCGAGAGAAGATCTCGGGGCCGCAGGGAGCAGGAATTCCCGCTCTTCAGGCAACTCAAACTCTCTGAGGACCACGGCGTAGCCGTTCTTGAACATTGAGATGCCGACGATCTTGTCGTCGACTGTGGGCAGTTCAGGGGCGAGGATCGCCGCTGCTGCCAGTGCTGAAAATATCATTCATTCCCTCCGCTGGGCTCAAGTTCTATGACGCCGTGGCGGAGGGAACTGATACGGTGATCAGGTTCTTGGCTGCAGCGCTAACGTCGAATACGGTCAACCACGTCCCATGATGCATCTCGGGCTTGGCGGCGTCGGCGATCCACTCCCGATCTGCCACCGGTCAGAAACGAAAGAGGATGCTGCGTGTCCTTCTGGTGCCTCAGCCTTGTGACAAAACGAGTGATCCGTCCTGATGTAAGATCAACTCTCTGGATGCCGTCGCTTCCGCCAATCACCAATTCGTGTCCTACGAATGCAAACGTGTGGTACGGGTAGCGGTCTTCCACTTCAAAGCTGTAGATCAGAGTTTTGGCATCAATGTCGTATACGTTATGTATCCCGCTTCTACTAGTCATAACGTACTGGTCATCAGGGCTCAGGAGCAGCGAGTAGCCCGATCCTGGATACTGGTCGTGTACCACAGCGATGGGCCGAGTTTTCTTTGAACTCAGGTCGAGGATCACCAGCGTGTCCGTCTTGGACTCTCTGTCGAAGTCCAAGCCTGCAGCAATCCTCTGTGAATCAGAAACGGTAATCGGCCAAAGTTCAAGATCGAATATGACCGATCTCTTTCTGAGGTCATAGATCGTTGAGAGCATTGTGTGGGGATGAGAGCAGTAGCCGAGGCCGTCCAGAGAAAGAACAGTGCCTCCCCACTTCATACTGCCCTTCGGCCAAGGCAGTTCGAACATGGCTTTGCCGGTTATTGCATTCTCCACCCAAATCCTGGACCGCCCGACGCCGGTCCAGGTGCCCGTCGTCTCATCTTGTACGAAGTTGCCAGGGACAACGTTGATGGTGTACGGATTGAATCGGGCCTCCCAGGGATTGATGTCCTCGGTTGAACGCCACTCTTGGTCTTCAATGTCAAAGTACAGAGTCCCCCCACCTGTTAAGACCAGCTTGGAGTCCAATGAAAACTGAGATCCATCTCGGAAACGGCCCTTGACGACGTACTGACTGGAGTCGTGGAGCAACTCGATTCGCCTTCCATTAGAGTCGATTAGCCAGGTGCCGCCGAGAAGATGGTCTTCGACAATGAAGTGCTTGCCGTCTGGTGAAATGAGCCGGACGGTGAAATCAGCCTGCTGCCTCCTGGCGACCACGTCAGGGGCGGAAATGGTCCAAGTACTGATTGCCAGTAGACCTGCAGTCCAAACTAATCTGCTGAATCGACTCAATCTTCTCCTCAGCAATCTGACGACTGACTGGAGAAACCGCTACAAGCAATCAGCCCAGCAGCTCTTTCGCGTTCGCGATCGCCGAGTCGCCGACCTCTTCGCCGGCCAGCATCCTCGCGATCTCCGCGATGCGCTCATCGCCTTTAAGCTGCGTCAGGCGTGTCACAGAGCGGCCCATCTCGTCAGACTTCTCGATCTGCCACTGCTCGTTCGCCTTGCCGGCGATCTGCGGGAGGTGAGTGATCACCAGAACCTGGCAGTGGCCAGCCAGCTCCTGCAGCTTTGATGCCATAACCGCAGCAGCACGGCCACCCAGTCCAGAATCAACCTCGTCAAAGATCATCGAAGGCACGCCAGCTAGTCCAGCGCCTGCCGCCTTAATGGCAAGCATCACGCGGGAAAGCTCACCGCCAGAGGCTGTCTTTACCAGCGGCAGCAGCGGCTCGCCAGGGTTGGCGCAGAAGAGCAGCTCGACCACGTCGATCCCGTTGCCCTCGACAAACTTCTCGGTGAACTTGACTTCAAAAAGAGCCTTTTCCATCGCCAAATCTTGTACGTGCCCCTGGACAATCGCCTGAAACTCCACAGCGCGCCGCCGCCTCAAAGCTGAGAGCTTGCCAGCGATGTCCATGAGGACCTCTTCTTCATGGGCGACCTGCTCCGCGAGCTCTGTTTCACTCAGTTCGGACTGCTGGAGATCCTCCAGTTCCCGCCCGGCGGCTGCAAGGTGCTCGAAAAGCTCCTCCTCGCTCGGCCCGTACTTGCGGCGGAGTGCCCTGATCGCCTCAACCCTCTCCGCTGTCTGCTCAAGCGCAGCGGGATCGAGGTCAAGGCTCTGTGCGTACTGCCTCAACCCTCGCACCCCTTCTTCCAAGTGGAAGGATGCATTTCGCAGCGGCTCAATCACCGCGCCCACGTCGTCGTCGTAAGCAAGAATCGACTCCAGCGATCCGAGTGCCGACTGCATCGAGTCGATGGAGGAGCCCTCCTGATCCTGCAGCACCTCTAGGGCTGTGAGCGAAGCCTGTGCAAGCCGCTCGGCGTTCTGGAGTCTGCGAAGGCGGTGCTCCTGCTCCTCAAGCTCTCCCGGCCCCGGATTCACTTCGTGAATCTCGCTGATCTGGAACTTGAGCATGTCGATGCGCTGCTCTCGCTCCTTCTGTGATGTCTGCATTGAGGAGAGTTTGCGGCGGCTCGCCTGCAGCTTTGCAAACTGCACGGCAACCTTCTCTCGCCGAGAGACGCACTCATGGCCGATCCACTCGTCCAGGAAGTCGATCTGGCGATCGGGCTGCAGCAGGCTCTGGTGGTCATGCTGGCCATGGAGATCGACTAGAGCATCGCCCACCTGTTTGAGTATCCCAACTGAGGACGGCTGGCCATTGATGCGAACAGAGGAGCGCCCGTTGGCCGTCACTTCGCGGCTGATCAGGACCTCGTCGCTGGCGTCGAGTGCGATGCCAAGATCCGTGCAGACCTTGCGGGCAGAGGGGGAGTCAGAGAGATCCGCAAGCAGTGTCACAGAACCCTTGCTGCTCCCAGACCGGACAAGATCCGAGTCCGCTCTTTCGCCTAGCGCAAGCCCAATCGCGTCGATCAGCAACGACTTCCCGGCGCCAGTTTCACCCGTCATCGCCGTGAAGCCAGGCCCAAAAGTGATCTCGGCCTGGTCGATGATCGCGATATTCTCGACGGACAGCTGCCTCAGCATCCTCTCCATCATGACGAAACAGAACGGGGAATGGCCCCATTAATGACGCCCTTTGGGCTGCTCGTCCGTAAGTGGAGTTGTAATGAAAGAAAGGCAGGCCGTAACCATATCGATGCTGCTGCTGCGTTTGACCGTTGGTCTGACGATGATTCTTCATGGATCGCAGCGTGCTTTTGGGGTGTTGGGAGGCAAAGGGTGGAACGCATCTGTGGACGCGCTGGCGGTTGGCCACGGGGTGCCTGGATGGCTCGCTTCGATCGGAATCTTGGCCCTGCTTGTTGGCGGAATCGCGATCCTGCTCGGGCTTTTCGCACGAATCGCATCGTTCGGTGGGTTCTGTCTGCTGATGTTCGCGGCTTGGCTTCAGTTCCGGCTCTTGGGCGCCTACGAGGATATGACTACGGTGATCGTCGACCTCGTGATCTACCGGGCTGGCTTCGCTGCTATGTGCCTGGCCCTGCTGATCGCCGGGCCTGGGGACGCCTCGATCGACTACGCCCTTTCGAAGAAGAAGAAATAGGCCGCTCGGTATACTCGCGCACCTGCCCGGATGGCGAAACTGGTAGACGCAGCGGACTTAAAATCCGCCGGCCATTGCGGCCTTGAGGGTTCGAGTCCCTCTCTGGGCACCACCACACTTCAATTACTGCGTAGTGTGTCCGGCTTAGGTTCAAATAGTGCCACAAAGTGGTGTTTTAGCGGTGTGGTTTGACGACGCTTGCCCCTGCGAAAATCCACGTTACTGGCTGGTTAGTGACAGGGCTCTACTACTGCGTACGCTCAACCATCTAGAGGCGTACCTGCCTTGGCACTATTCCCTTCGCATCCAGATCAATCCTGTTGTCATATACTGAAGTCATGAAGCGGAAGAGAATGGCAGTGGGGATCAGCTTGGCGATAGGTGCATATTTAGCTGTCTGCTGGTTTTGGGTTCCTGAAAATGCAGAGCTTGCAGCGGCGGCACACCGCCTGCCGGAACTTGAGGAGAAGGTCCAGGATTCGCTTGGAGCTCTTACTTGGAGGGAGCACTATGAGAACCGAGGAACGGCGCACGACCTTATTGATGTTCTGGGCAGATTACCCCTGCATGTTTCACGCTGGGGAGATGACTCATCAACCTCAGGCGAGGACCTCATTGAAGCGGCCCGCATCAGTCGCAGCTGGCTAGACGAACTTGACGCTGCGCTGACAAAACGAGAGGAGTCTGGTGCGCTTGTGGGAGAAAACTCGTTCGAGAGAGCTTTGTTATCAACAAGTTTCGCATTCAGGGCCGCCGCAGCCTCCAAAGACCCTGAGGCGATTAAGAAGTGGGGCCGTCACTGGATGAGCATGCTCGCAATTGAGAGGGAAGGGAACAACAGCAATACGTCATTCTTTCAGGGCGAGAGTCGACAAGAGGCCTGCGAGTTGATTGGCCAAATTGCAGTCGAGAAGAGGCATTCGCGTGATTCCGTCGATGCCATTCTGGATCTGCTGGAGTTCCTCCCCCCGGAGCACTCAGCACTTGATCTGCTAAATTACCGAACTCGGGGCTTAATCGACAGCCTTGAAAAGCAGCACAAGGGAGATCCCAATTATGTGAGGACTCGAATACAGTGGAGACTGAGTGGCCACACCAAGAGGGGGCCCATCGCGAGGGTCGTTCAACCGATTCTATCTATGCGACTCAGAAGTGACCAAGTTGCGCATGACGCTCTGCGCGCCGGGATATTGGACGCCTATCTAAGTCTCTTGCCGACAGACCAATCCGTGACTATTGGCTCCGAGTCTTGGGCCGAGCAAGCATCCGCAGTACTTGAAGATCTTGATTCTGCTCGAAATGGCCCAGCCGCTAGCTCAAGATTCTTGGCCTGGTCAATCAACAAAACGAATGAGCTTGTACGAGAAGGACTCGTGATCGGTGAAAACCTGCCACCGGTAGAAGCGGCCATAAAGAGGGCCAGCCATGACAGGGCCGTCGGATTCGCATCGGATACTGTGCCCTGCCTGAAGGCCGCTGCGATGATAGCAGTCGCTTACCCGAACCTTGCTGACTTGCCCGAAGTTCTTCCAGCAGATTTCTTTGCAGATGATCCGAGCATCAATGCTAACGGTTTCTCGTATAAGCTGATGCCGGGAGGGTTCAGAATCCGCCCGAACAACGAAGAATTCAGGGAGTTGTTCTTTCCGAATGAGAGCATTTTGGACACATTTGATAAATCCTACATCTGCAACCAGAGGTCCAAGGAGGCGAGGGTCGCCTACACACGGCTAGGGGCCGGTTCCACTGCCGCGCAGGATCCAGTTTCCAGGTCACCGTTGACTCGGATCGAATAGGCGGTCTGAGCCATATCTATGACGACGATTCTGACGACACCTGCTCCCTCGCAACTACGTGCTGCTGCCCCGTTACGAGTACGCTTCCACTAGATTCCAGGCTCGAACAGGTAGAAGCGTCCCTCTCCGGGCACCACCACACTTCAGAATTCGGAAGTTAACTCAGAATTGGAAATCCGGGCAAGACCAAGAGCGGGGCCCGAGCTGTGCAGCCCGGGCCCTCGCTTGTTTGTTGGAGCGCCTGCGAAAGGCGTTAGCCGAAGTACAGCCTCATTGGCTAATTCGACCGCCACCCCGCGCCATACGAGGGATGGACTAACTCACGATAGGGAAGCGGCGTGTTCGTAAGGTTCGTCAGTTCGCTGCCGCTTGACGTTGCCCGGTACAGATCAAGGTCTGGGTAGTCAGGAAGCGTCGTGTCGTCCTGCCCCGTGAACACGATATAGCTCGATGTCGGATCCCAATATGGATTGTAGAAGGACATGGTCGACGTGTTTGAGATGATCCGCTTTGCTCCCTTGCCGTTTGTCTTGACAGTG
>JALGYA010000076.1 GCA_029824475.1 Fimbriimonadia bacterium
ATCAAGAACCCATGGCGCCTCGTCGATCGTGATGACCTGGCGTGTCGGATATCCGGCCGCCGTTTCCGTACGGATGCGTAGGTGGAACAGGTCGGAGACGAGATCGAAGGCAAGCTGATCACAGCCAATAAGGGCGTGGCCAAGTTGGGCCACGCTACATTCACCACGCCCACGGCGGGCATCGAAACTCAAGGTGTGGGTCGCATACCTCAGAAGAGCTACCCGGTAGACGACCCAGTCCTCGTCCTGCTTGAGGGAGAAACATGCCTTCCGAATCCTTCGCACAGTCTCAAGCATCATCCGGAACCTAAGATCCCAACGCACGAACGACAAGGTCTCGGGAATAGCTTCGACTGCCGCTGGCACCCGCTGGTTGACCAAGTACTCCTCAAAAGCACGCAGGCGTGGAAAATCCTCCAGCCCAAGCGACTTCATCATGACGAACTTCGCATCATTCTCCATCTTCGCGAAGTCGAGCTCTATTGCGGCTCGTCCACAGTGAGTCCAGTCAATGAACCAAACGTTATCCCCTTCGTCGCAGATGACATTGGCGAAGTTCAGGTCACCATGCGCTAGGCATGTATCGCCCTCCAGGCCGGCCTGGTTCGCAGTCACAACCCGAAAAATCCTGAGCAATTGCTTCAGGTTGACCCCAATGTCTTCCACTTCCTCTTCCTCGAGGTAGCCAAGGATGACGCCCGCATTCTCCTCCAGCCAATTTGCCTGCTGTTCGACATGCAAGCCGAAATCCCGGTAGGGAACGACGTGATCACGCTCGATCGTATTCGAATACAGACGCTTCACGAGAAGGTCGAGCGTCTTATCGAGCCGGAGGAGGAAATGCTGCAGGTCGCCGTCATTGTGGATGTCCTCATATGTGTCCTGCTCGGTCTGCGGCGCACCTTCCATCGCGGCGAGTTCCATCCCTACGCCGATCCATTCACCCTTTGTCACTGGATAACCCAACGCCGGAACATGCTTACCGAGAAAATCCTTCACCTGGTAATAGCCGGCCAGCTCACGGCGCATCTGATCGAATGCATCGACCTTTAACACCATCGGCTCGGTCCGCGCGTTGTCCTTCCAACCCTCCGCCAGAAATAATAGGCTCCCGCTGAAGCCGCCCGCTAGAGGTCGCAAGTGCGTGCGCGTCCAGTGCATGCAGAGGAGTTCGACAATCCGTTTTGGGTCGCTCCCTAACTCTTCTTCGACCTCAGCCGGCTCGATCGCGCAGGCACCGGGAACCTGGCCAGGAAAATCCAGAGGAAGGCCAGCAAACGCTGCTGTCTCATCCATATCCAACAGCACCTGGACGCCGAGACCAGGAAGCGTGTGCCGCAGCACGGCAAGGTGAGCCTCCTTGGTGACACTCCCCACGAGATGCGCCGCTACAGCGACGTCATCGCATCGGAACACTCGCCGAAGGAACACAGAAAGCGCGAGGATACGCTCTTCCGTATGACAGCCGACGACAAGGAAGCGAAGCATCCCCCGCGCATCAGGATCGAGGGGGTCTACCCCTGTCAAATCCCGGACTGCAGCCTGCAACCCCTCTGCGGGAATACGCCCCGGTGAAGTGTCCAGGATACGGGCACCCTCAAGCCGCTGGTCAAAGGGAGGGGCAAGACCCTCACCCTCCTCTTGGACTTCATTGATCACGAGCAATCCAACAGACGACGTGGAAGTGCGCGCATGGTCCAGGAACCGTGGCAAAGGACCAGCACCGAACCCACGACCGCGACCGATGAGGCGCTCAATCTCACGTTCGCCAACACTGCCACGACCTCCAAGGAATCGGGCTTCGGGGCTTACTGTAGATGAGTCCAGCCCCGCCGCAACGACTACTGTGAATGGGCGCTCGCGAGAAATGGTCAAGTTGCTGTCTCCTCGCGGACCAGGCCGCGGTAATTATGGCCGACCGCCCCAAACAGAGCCCGAAGTCGGTCTACGTGAGAAGTCACTGAAAGAAGCTGCCGTTTAAGGTCTGTATCCAAGCCGGTTTCCCCGAGATAGCGCTCTCGAATCCGAGCGAGCCCGCTGTTATCGGCAGAGGTCATCGCGCGCAGCAATGCGAAGTCGGTCTCGTTCGGTTCCTCCGCAAGCTCCCGAAGGCTGTGCAGGATCGCATCCAGCGCCTCCACGACGACACCAGCGAGGGTGCGGGTCCTGTCATCCTGCTCAAGCTTTTTTAGCTCAAATCCCAGCCGCTCCAACTCTGAATTCATTGCCTCAAGACGCCGTTCATTATCTTGAAGAAGCCCAATCCGTTCATATTGCTCAGGCGAGAGGGAACCAGCCGTGGTGAGACGGTCGAGTGCATCACTGATAATCATCCCCAGCGCCTGGAATGAGCTGTGCAGGGCCTTGATCGACATCACGTCGTTGCCCTCCCGGTACCGCTCAAAAAGATCGGAGTGAATCTGAAGGAGCCGACCCTGCTCCAAGCGGATGAGGTCGATACTCCTTTCCGGATCGCCCGATGCCTCGATTTCATGGAGATAGCGAAGCGCGCTCGTCTGCTCAGCAAGTCGACGCGACTGCGAGATCTGCTCGACGAGAGACTCAGCAACCTGGCTGTTCCCATCCAAAAGCAGTTGATTGTTCGCACCATCCATATCCTTGAGCTCTTCCTCACTCGAGACGCGCGCGATCACCTTGATCTTCGGATCAATCTGCTCGAGTGCGGCCGTCGTCCGGGCAACGGTACTGCTGTCGTCTAAAGCGAGCACAACACCCATTGCCTTGCGAACGGCGAGCCGCTCAAGAAGGATTCGGTCAGACGGATCTCCAAAGACGGCTGCTTGGGCATCCCCCCGCGCCGCGACAAAATCCGCAGTGCTGGCAGCAACTACCACATGGCGGATGCCGGCCGCTTCCAGGCGCTTCGCGACGGCGCGGCCAAAAGCACCATAGCCGCAAAGCACCACGTGGTCGCCCAATCGCTCGTCCACTTCATCCGCTTTGGAACCGACGGCACCGCGGGTCACCGCCCGGATGATCGTGTCGGATCTCTGGATTAGGAAAGGTGTCGCAATCATCGAGACGACGACCGCGGCGACCAACAACTGGGAGACTTCATCGTCGAGCATTCCGTGCCCGATCAACAACGAAAGCACGACCAGCGAGAATTCGCCTACCTGAGCAAGACTCAGTGCAGTCTTGAGTGAAACTTCTTTGCCGACCGACCGCGTGAGCAGAAGAAAGATGCAGGCAGCCTTGAACAGCATCATGCCTGCGGCGAGCAGTAGGATCCAATGGCCGCTGTCCGCGATGAAACCGTGTTCAATCCGAAAGCCCACCGTCACGAAGAAGACACCCAGGAGAAGATCCCGGAAAGGAATCAGGTCTGCTTCTACCTGATGCCTGTGAATGCTGTCGGCAATGAGATGACCTGCGAGAAACGCACCCAGGGAATAAGGAAAGCCGAAGGCGTGAGTCAGCCATGATGCACCGATCACGACCACAAATATGGCCCCCATGAAAATCTCCTTCGAGTTCGCGCCTGCGACAGCCTCGAAGAACAGGCGAAGCAGTCGCCGGCCGACGAGCAGCAACATAGCCAGCACAATCACAGCATTGCGCCCCGTCTCCAAAAGGAGCTCCCCCATCCCCCCTTCCTGGCTGGTGAACACAGTCACCATGAGCAGGATGGGGATCACCGCGATGTCCTGAAAGACCAGGATTCCGACTGCTGAGCGCCCGTACTCAGACTTCATCTGTCCGGCCTCGTTCAGTAGCTTAAGGACGATGGCCGTTGACGAGAGAGCGAGGCCACCACCGAGTACCGAAGCCGCACGACCGTCGATCCCGAAGACACCCCAAGCAATCAATGCCATCAGCACGCCGGTTACGACCACCTGAGCGCCACCGAAACGCAGGACCTCACGACGCATCTCCTTCAGATGGGCGACGGAAAATTCCAACCCGATGGTAAACATCAGGAAGACAACGCCGAACTCCGCAATGTGCTCCAGCTCCTCGCTGTGCAACGCCTTCTCACCGACCACCGGCCCCAGAGCCGCGCCGGTGAGGATGTAGCCAATAACCGTTGGAATCCCAACACGCTTCAGGAGCACATTCAGGATCGTCGCAATGGCGATCGCGAGGATCAATAGCGGAAGCAACTCGTGCATCAGTTCAGGCGGAGGGTCGCTCGATGGATCAAAAGCCCTTCATTGCTTCGTCCTCGTTGTCATAGACACCGAGAATCGAGCTGAATCCACTCATATCGAAGACCTCGCGCACGGTCTCGTTCAGGCTGCAGACCCGGAGCTCGCCATTGGATGCACCAAGTTGCTTGGCGGTCCACAGCAGGATACGCAGTCCGGCACTACTGATGTAGTCCAAAGCGCGAAAGTCGGCGAGCATTCGCCCAGCGCCATCGGAGATGAGCGCAGCGATCTTCTCCTCTGCTTCTGGAGCGGTATTCGTATCGAGGTTTCCCTCGAAGCGGACCACGCAGACGTCGTCAATTCTTTCGATGGTGAGTTGCATTGGTTCTATTCAGATTCGATGGGGCCTTCGCCCTGGTTCAGGAACTTCACGACCGTCACGATGTTACGGTCAATTTTTCTGGTGTAGTGGGTCTCGTCCATCATTGATTCGACGAGGTGGATGCCGAGGCCACCAATCTTTCGCTCGGCGATCGGCAGTGATGTATCCGGCGAGACGTGTGCGAACGGGTTGAAAGGAACTCCTTCGTCCTCAACCGTGAGGACCAGACGGGTTGGGGTTAGGTCAAAACGAACCCCAATGGAATGCTCTGCGTCGTCGGGACCATCGACGAATGCGTACGAAATCACATTGTTCAGCAACTCGTCAAACGCCATCGCGGTCGTCCTCCGGACCTTATCCTCGACACCGTTATCCGCTGCGAACTCCTGGAACCGCTCCAGGACCACTGCGATCTCCTCGAGCCGGCTTGCAATCCGAAACTCAAGCACTCCCATGGTTGCAGGGTCCGATGCGCCCGCGAATGAGAGCGCCATCACAGTGATGTCATCCGCCTGCTCAGCCTTGCCCTGGAACTCCCAGACGCGCGACACGACATCATCGACCATCCCCTTGACCGCGGCCGGCCCGCCCTTCAGGCAATCCACCAGCGGTTCCTCCCCATACAGATGACCCTTCTCATTCATCGCTTCGGTGATGCCGTCGGTGTAGACCAACAGCCGGTCACCTCGAGTCATCTCCTGCTCGCTCTCACCATAGGTCATGCCGGGCACCGCAGCAACGATCGGTCCATGAAGCTCAGCGAGCCGGCGTGGGGGATCCTCTTCGTGGAGCAGGAATGGCGGGTTGTGGCCTGCATTGGTGAACCGCAACTTTCCAGTGTTCAAGTCAAGGATCCCCAGCCATACAGTCACGAACATGCACGAATCATTGCTGTGCCCGAGTTCATCGTTGACATGAGTCAGGATGCTCGCCGGAGACACATCATTCGTCGCCCGCGACTTAATCAGGGTCTTGGTCATCGCCATGAACAGGGCGGCTGGAACACCCTTGCCCGAGACGTCACCCACGCAGATGCAAAGACGCTCTTCCCCAATCAGGAAGAAGTCGTAGAAGTCGCCTCCGACCTCGCGTGCTGGATGCAGTGCTGCGTGGATGAGGAACTCAGTTCGATGGGAGTAGGCATCAAAGTCCTCCGGCAGCATGCTCATCTGGATATCGCGGCCGATGGTGAGCTCGCCCTCCATGCGCTCCTTTGCCGTCGTCGTCCGCTGGAGGTCCTCAATCGACTTTCGAAGCTCAGCGTTACTAGCCGTCAGGTCTGACATGAGCTCATCCCGGGACCTCTGCAGCAGCACGGCTCGCACCTCTGCAACGGTCCGCTCATCCGATGCACAGGCACCGTGAATCCCAAAATATGCAGTTGCGATCGCCTCGCCCGGCGCATGGGAGCCTTGAAACTCAATGAACTCGGCGAGCGCCTCAGGCACCGATTCCAACTTGAACGCTGGGAACGTGAGAACGATCACCCACTTGGCTCCGCGGTTTTCCAGTGCCAACTCAATTTGGCCGCTGTCGCATGACGAACGAAGACCTCGAGCGAGTACTGAAACAGCCGTACCGAATCGCGCTGCTGCAACTCGGTCGCCGCAAATGAGTTCACAGGCCATTCGAGCCTTGCTTCGTGAAGCGACAACGGAGTCAATCCCGAGGAAGGACAATGCGCCGAGAGGAATCATCGCACGCACCTCAACACGATGCAGCTGGCGTCATCATGAGACTTGCCATACTTCTCCACAATCGCCCGCGCGAAGTCCTGGGGCTTCTGGAACCGAGTATCAGAAGCGGGAATTCTGGCGAGCCGGTCGCTTACCCCATCAGAATGCATCACGACAAGGTCCGTCGGCCCCATGACCATTGACTGGATGGTCGGCGTGCGCATGCGCCCGCCAAGAACCCCCTCGGCATAGTGAAACGAAATGGCTCGCCCGCCAAGGTGCCGAAGCGACACATTGCCGACCCCTGCGAACTCCAGCGTGCGCTCCTCCGCGCGAAAATACACCACCGCAGCGGCAGCCCCCAGACTCCCTTTAAGGCCGTGACCAAGCCGTTCAACTGCTCGCACAGGATCGACATCAAATTCCTCTGCCAGCAAACGACGAGCTCGCATGGCAACTTCGTACGCACCCATTCCATGCCCGAGCCCATCGATCAAGGCAGCTCGCTGAACTTGCTCGGAATGATCGAAGAAGACCTGATCTCCACTGAATCTTTCACCTAGGCTGGGGCGAATGAAAAACCCGCATTGAATTCCGAACTGATCTTCCGCTCCTCGCGCAACTCCTCCAAAGCCTCTGCCATCGACGGCCCCCAAGGACTTACCACCCTCCAGTGAGATGGAGCCTGAATCGCGCGTGATGCCCCTGCGACAGTGAATAGCAATCCGTACCAGTGTTCCAGTTCCTACCTCGGATTCCAGCTCAAACTCATCCACCATCCGCTTTATCCCTGGAAGGCCAAGCCCAAGTGTTCCACTGGAACTGAAATGATCCTCGAGCGCCTTCTCGATATCAGGTATCCCAGGACCCTGATCCCGCGCGATTGCCTGACAACCTGGGGCATTCGTATTCAGAACTTGGAATTCGATCTCCCCAGACTCCGCGTACTTCAAGATATTACGGCCAAGTTCCGAGACCGAAGTCGCGAACTTGTTGACTTCCGGCAATGCAAGTCCCGCCCTCTTCGCGATCTGGGTCGCCATAAGCACGGCTCGCGTGAGTGAGCCTTCGGAGTCGACACGCGCCTTATCCATCTTCCTCCAAGCCACCCTCTCCGCCTTCCTCTGGACCCAGCTCGTCGAGCTCGGCCTCAGTCAGATCAGCGGTGCTATCGCCCCGATTGCCATCCTTGTGCGCCTGCATGGCTCGAAAAGCGTCATCCAGGTCGAGCACCGCATCGATCGATCGCACGTCTGCTGCCAAGTCAATCAATGAGGAAACGACTCCGGGACGCAGACCTGCTACCAGACATCGAGCACCAAGGAGCTTGGCCATGTCGAGCGTCTTCCGTAATGCATCGAAGTCCGTCAAGTCCAGGATTTCGACACCTGCCACGTCAAGGATCACTCCACGGGCACCTGTCCGGTGAAGTAGCGCGAGCAGGTCCTCTCGAAGGTCAGCAACGCGTTTTTCATCCAGGTCTCCCTGGATTGAGGCCACGATGCAACCTTGGGTGAGCTGCAGCGGTACGGCTCCGGCTCTCGATTCCAAGCTCAACGCTTCACGCGCTTCGTGCTGATTTCCATTCCCGAGCGTTGGAAAGCGTCAGAGAGTGCATCCTTCATCGTGGCCGTCGTCTTGATGCTGCCGACGTCAATGCCCAGGTCGACGATGGTCTGCGCGATCGCAGGCGAAAGGCCCGAGATGGTGCACTCACAACCCATCAGCCGGGTTGCACTGGTGATTTTAATGAGGTTGTTTGCGACTGCAGTATCCACTACACCGACACCACTGATGTCGAGGATGAAGATCTGCGCCTGCGTCTCGGCGATCTTGGCGAGAGTCGCATTCATGATGTCTCCCGCACGGTGCGAGTCGATGATGCCGACAATGGGAAGCAGCAGGATCCCTTCCCAAATCTGCGTCACGGGCGTCGACATCTCCATCAGCGCCTTCGACTGGGAAGTGAGCATGTCCTCAACAACCGCGTTGTACGAGTCAACAATGATCGCGGCATCCAGGTGCGCTACTTTCGTAATCGCGCCCTGAACCGCGACGACCTCCTCTTGAGGCAACTCCTGAGTAAGAAGCTGACAGATAATCTCCAGGAAGGTGTTCACGCCGGACCAGTACGAACTGAGCTGCAGGCCGATCCGCGCGTGAGTCTGCCCGACGCGAAACCTAGTCGCGACATAGGCCTCGTCAATCTCGGCCGTGAAGAGTTGACGCCAGAACTCTACCTGTCGCGCCTGGGCACTCTCCAGAAGATCTGCGTCAGAGAAGAATTGAGTGAACTCGGGCCGGGTCTCCATCCAATCGTAGAAACGAGTGAGGAGCTCCGGGAGGCGCGCCTCCAACTTGGGAGCAGCACTGCGGACCAGATCAAGATCTGAGTCAGACACCAGGAACTGGGTCTTCAATTCCTCGGGGTTATTCGAACTGTGGTTGTACTGGGTCATGACTAGCCCTATTTGCTCAGTTGAAGGACGACCTCAATGCCGTCCTGAAGTGTACGCTCCGTGCGGATACCCTCGAGTGCTAGATCGAGGTCCACAATCGTGCGCGCGGCGTCCGCTTGAACGCCGGTAATGACGACCTCCGCACCGAGGAGCCGCGCGGACCTCGCGGCGCGCGCCAACCCGGTCGCGACAGTTTCATCGAGGCGGGGCAATCCGGTGAGGTCAAGAATCGCCGCGCGCGCGCCACGCTTATGGAGACCCTCCACAAGCATTTCACGGACATGCTCGATTCGCCGTTCGTCCATCTCACCCACAAGCGGCATGACGACGACGTCTTCTTGCAGGGAGATCAAAGGTGTTGAAAGCGCATCGATCGCCTCATTCTGCTTGGCAACCATCTGTTCAAGTGAGGCACGCATCGTCTCCAAACTCGCTCCCAATGCACCGAGTTCATCCCTGCGCGTGACCTCGACTGGTTTATCCAGGTCGCCCTTAGCAAGTGAGGCAGCTACACCTGAAAGCCGCTCAATGGGACGTGTCAGGGAGCGAGCGAAGAACACTGCTCCGGCCACAATCAGCGCCATGATTCCAATTTGCTCCAGGATGATCTGATTCCGCAACTCCTTCGCTGGTCCGAGTGCTTCAGCCTCATCGATCTCAGCCAACAGCGCCCAATCAATGCCAGGCAGGTCGAGTGGTCGATAACTCGAGAGCACTGGAACACCTCGGTAGTCCTCGAAGACTCCACGACCCGTATCTCCAGCCTGTACAGCCCTGACACCGGCAGTATCGACCACCTGCAGGCCGATCGCGCTCCCTTGAGCCTCAATTGAAGCAATCACTGAGGAGTCCTGACCGTGGCGCCGCAGGGTGCTGAGGTAGGACTCGCCATCCTCGACAAGGAACCTCGACTCGTTCCGCAGTGTACGGTCGGCGCCCACGATGTAGCACTCACCTGAGGCGCCAAGCCCGACATCCTCCCAACGGCCGCCGGTCGTCATGATGTCATCAATCCGATCGATCGGCACTTGAAAGGCAAGTACGCCTACCTGCTCGTCCCCATCGAAGATTGGCGACGCAATGAACGAGGCGCTCGCACCGTACGAAGGGAGATACGGCGAATAGTCCACCAGCTCCACACTCCCGGAAGTCGTTGCTGATGCCACCGCCTCGAAGCATGTCGCGAGGTTGGACTCACGATGGGGTCCTGATTTCAGCGACGTGCCAAAGTCCATCTCCTTAGAGGCACTGTAGACGACATTACCCGTCCTGGAATCGATCAGGAATACGTCGTAGTAACCGAACCGCTCAAGGAAGGAGCGAAACAATGGATGGTAGCGCGCATGAGCATCCGCATAACTGCTGCCATCTCCAGGATCGTCGAGCAGTGCGCGGGAACCCAATGAAAACGGACTCCGCGCGAGGAAAAGGCGCTGGAGTTCCTGTCCCATTCGATTCTGCGGAATGAGGTCTGCAAGCGGGGGAGTGCCAGGCAAGGCCTCAAGCCGCGGCAGCACCTCCGACTCATAATGCAGGCGCAATTCAAGATCGTCGTCTCCAGATGGCTCGACCCTGGCGAATGCCTCGGAGAATTCGCGCATCGCGCCGATCACCATCAGACTTTCCGAGAGAGTCAGGACTTGCCCCTCGACTGCCTGAAAGTAGGTGTGAATTTGCTCCGCCTTTGTTTCCCTGACAACCGTCAACTTCTGAAACGCACCATCCAGCAAGGACTTTCTCGCCTGCCTATACGCCGTGTGCGCAGTCAGTCCCGACGCCGCGACCCCCACGAGCACGAGCAAAATCAGGGTTCGGATGCGGATGGACATGAGATTAGAGTCAGGAAGTCGCCGACAAAGCGATTGTGCCCGATAATACTCGGTCAGCCCTTGAATCGCGACCCGGGAGATCCCTTGAGTTCATTTCAGCTCCGGCGGGAGCGAGGAATCTCCTTGCTGAACCTTGTTGGCAAGTTTAGCGATGTCGATGCCTGTCGCGTTTTTCAACTGCTCCAGCATGGCCACTGCTGATCCAGCTACGTTCCGCACATGCCCTGGCAAGGCTCCCCCTTCTCCCCCATCGACAATCGTCAGCTTATCAATCCTGAGGTTATCAGCAACCGTGCGAGTGACTTGCTCCATCAAGGTGGGTAGGAGCTGGATTAGGAATAGATCCTTTGCGTCCTCACCTACCCATTGACCGCGAAGCAGCTCAAGCGCCTCGGCAGTGGCACGCCCTTCTTCGCGGATACGCGCCGAGCTACCCTCGGCGCTTAGCAATCCGGCATCACGAGCAGCTTCGGCTGGAACAACGACGTCTGCCTGAGTCCGTTTGCGAGCAAGCTCAATCCGGCGCTCCTCAAGCGCGACTTCCTCTTCTGCACGAGCGATCGCACCAGCGACTGATGCACGCTCTTCCGCCCGGCTCTCCTCACCGGCAAGTTCAGCACGACGGACCTTGAGAGCGTTCTCTTCTCCGATCACGGACTGCTCAGATGAGATCTCCGCAATCCGAGCAAATTTGTCCTGCTCTGCAGCGACGCTCCGCGCTTCGGCGTCAGCAGTAGCCTCTGCTACTCGCGCATCTCGCTGCACAGCGGAATTACGCTGGCGGCCGATTGCCGTGAGATAACCAGCCTCGTCCGAGATATCTTGCACCTGAAAATAATCAAGCACGATGCCAAGGTCTCGCAAAAGCGCCCGCGAACGTTCGGTGACCTGTTGAGCCAGGTCGAGTCGCTCAGAGTTGGCATTCTCAGGTGACATCGTCGCCAACACGCCACGCAGGACGCCGCTGACCGCCTGCTTGGCTGCCTTGATCACCGCATCTTCCCCCTTGCCAAGAAAACGCTCAATGGCTGCATCCAATCCGTCCTCCTCGCGGCCAGCGAGCTTAACGCTGGCACGCGCATCGACATTGACCGGGATCATCCCCGCGCACATGGCCTTTCCCACCTGCAGATCGAGCCCTATTGAGGTCAACGGAAGTCGCGCCACAGACTCAACGAGTGGCATTTTGAAGCCACGCCCACCTCGGATCACACGATAGCCTCTTGTATCGCCACCCCCCGTTTGCTTCCGGCGCGCCAAGTAGACGTTTGAGAATAGCCGCGTAGGAATACCCAAAATAGCTGCCCATTGCTATCAGGACGTAGGGCCAGAAACGAATCGCAAGGACAATGATGCCTCCTCGCCCCCCACGCCTCCCGGAAGCCTTCCCGAGTTCGGCTGAATCAACAGCAGCAAACGGATCTTCCCAGCCCGATAGCAGGAAGATGCCAGCAGCCAAACAGTAAAGTGATGCGACTAGGCCGCCAACGGCAGCTGCCTTTGCTGCAGCATCCCAGCCGCGCTTGTCCACAGCTACAAGGGCATGAATGGTCACGAATGAGCCGACGAAGGCGATGAAAATGAAAGAGGCCTGGAACATGAATTAGCTTTTCATGGTGCTTAACGGGATTGCCGTTCAGCTGACGCCGGGTCGCGAAGCGGTCCGGTGGTCGGCTGCAACGGCTGGTTAGAAAGCCTACAGAAATGTTTTGGTCCTTATTCAAAAACAACCGCGCATCAGGATCCTTCATAACGCTCAACTCATAGAAATAGCGCCAAGAGATATATCCAGAAGGAGCCTATCAAAAGAGTCAGAGCACCAAGGATGAGGGTTTCCAACTTTGCCTTCTTCCGACGTTTGGCGTGGAAAAAAAGACCAAAGCTGGCCGCAAAACCAAGCCCAATCCCTGCAATAAACACGCAGAACAGCCAAGCACTATCCACTCCA
>JALGYA010000077.1 GCA_029824475.1 Fimbriimonadia bacterium
CGCCGCCGCAGGATCCCTGTGGGCTCCTCCGAAGGGCTCTTCTAAGATGCCGTCGATGAGGCCAAGCTCTTCTGCTGATTGAGCAGTGAGCTTCAATGCCGCCGCAGCCTGTGCACCCATCTCAGGTTTGCGCCAGAGGATCGCCGCACAGCCCTCAGGCGGAATCACGCTGTAGATCGAGTGTTCAAGCATGAACACCTTGTTTGAGGCAGCAATGCCGATGGCTCCGCCGCTTCCACCTTCACCCACGATCACGGTGACCGCAGGAACGGTAAGTTCGAACATCGCGAGCATGGATGCAGCGATCGCCTCGCTGATGCCGCGGGCTTCACTCTCTACGCCTGGATCAGCTGCGGGTGTGTCGACCAAAGTGATCACGGGCATTCGGAAGCGCTCTGCCATCTCAAACAGGCGAATCGCCTTGCGATAGCCTTCCGGCTTCGCCATGGCGAAATTCCTTTCGGTGCGCTCTTTGATCGTTCGACCCTTTTGGTGTCCGACAACCATGATCGGCTGACCATCCAAGAACGCCGGGCCGCCAACGATTGCCTGATCGGCACCAAAGCGTCTGTCACCCTCAAGCTCGACAAAATTGGAGAACATCGCGCCGATATAATCGAGCGTATAGGGTCTCGGTTCAGCACGAGCAACAAGAACTTTTTCCCAAGGACCGAGTCGGTCATATCGCAGCTGAATGTAGCCGTCGCGACGCTTGACGAACTCATCGATCCTGTCGGTGAGCTCCTTCTTCTTGGCTTCGTCTTCCTCTGCCTCAGCAAGGATTCGCAGCTTGGAGATGTTGTCCTCGATATCGAGGAGCGGCTTCTCCCACTCTTTCCAAGACTTAGCTGCCATTCTTCACTCCTTCAAGGTTGCCACCCAGCAGGCGGACAAGGGTCGAAAGCGTCGGTCTCATCTCTCTTCGCTCGACAATCTTGTCAAGCATTCCGCTGCGGAGTACAAACTCAGCATGTTGGAAGTCATTCGGCACCTTACTGACTCCTGCCTGGGCACTGACACGTGCTCCCGCGAAGCCAATAAGCGCCTTCGGCTCAGAGATAATGATGTCCGCGATGCTTGCGTAGCTCGCAAGGACTCCAGCCATCGTAGGGTCGGTAAAAACTGAGATAAACGGCACCCCGGCCTCTCTGCACTTCTCCACAGCCGCCGTCGTCTTCGCCATCTGCATGAGGCTCAGCAGCCCTTCCTGCATCCTTGCGCCGCCGGACGCACAGAAAATGATTACAGGAATCTTCTCATCGGCGCCTCTTTCGAGTGCACGCGTGATTTTCTCACCGTTCACGCTGCCCATCGAACCACCCATGAAATGGAAGTCGTTGATCGCAGTGCTCACCTTGTTCCCATCTAGCTTTGCGGTTCCGCTGACAAGGCTGTCTCTCATCCCAGTCTTCTTCTGGGAGCCCGCGTACTTCATCGGATAGTCGGGAAACTCAAGCGGATCACCTGAGTAGATTTCCGTGTCCAGCTCCTCCCAGGAACCGGGATCGAAGGTGGCTTCTACACGCTCTTTCCAGCTGAGCCGGTGGTGGTGTCCACAATACGTGCAGACGTGGAGCGCGGCCTCGAATTCTGCCGTGAAGAGTGTCTTGCGACACTTCTTGCACTGGACAAAGCTCTGGCTGGGAGCAGTGGATGAGCTGGCGCTCATAGGGCGTGACTATACCTCTCCTGTCAGCCTCCTCCCAGAGGGAGAAGGCTGACGGTCTCAACGAGTCCTACTCGAATGTCGCGGCGACTTCAGCGAGATCAACGCCAAGTACAGCCTGTGCGATCGGCGTCAGGTCTTCCTGACTGCCTCGCAGATGGAACGTGCGATGGAAGTGCGTGTAGGAAACGCCAGCACCAAGCGCGAGGGCTGGTGAAGAGGTCTCCAGCTCATAGAACGGTCCAAGCGGGGGCGTGTCCTCATCTGGCGGGCCGTCGTTGTAGCTGTTTACGACATCACCAGCATACGGCTCCTCCTGATGCTCCCACATTGAATTGACGTACTGGGTGGCATCATCCGGCTTCGTGTAGGTTACGATTGTCAGGAGGCCCTTGCCAGGATCGTAGCTTCCGAGCATCGGAAGAGCGCGCGTAGCATTTACACCAATTTTGCTTCTCATCTGACCGTCGCCCTTGAAGACGAGGTAGCCGCCGTTATCGACGAGCCGGTTTGCAGGCACTTTGCCGAAGTAGGTGTCGTTGACGATGGCTCCCATCTCGCTCTCAGGGCCCTCCTTGTAGGGCACGATCACGTTTGTCGTCTCCGAATGCTTCAGCATGCCGAGGATCCAGATCGAAAGGAGGCCTTTATCTGCGGTCCAATGGGCATCTCCGGTGTTGGTGAGTGTGTTTTCAGATTCGTAGGCGAGAACCTCGACGTCATCGCCGATCTCCACACCCAACTCTTCACCAACCTGGCTGGCACTCTTGATGCGGACAGTTCGTTTGATGCCGACGTTGAACTCCGTGTCGGACATGTTTTTGAACTGAGCGCTGTGCGAGAAGACAGCTTCAGACGTTGAGCTGCTGTCCAAGTTGTAGCCTTCCGTGTCGATGAAGGCAGGTGTCTGCCAGTCTTCGAGTCCGAATTCGGCTCCCTTCGCAAAGAAGATCGCGTACTGACCACCCTCAGGTCCAAGCCAGAAGCGGTCCTCGCCACCAAACACGTTGATGTGCGGCTCGATTTTTCCGCTGGAAATCAGGTCATGATTCACCCAGCCGTTGCCTGCACCGTCGTCATTTGCAAACCGACTCGTCATGACTCGACCCTGATACTCTGGGACTACGACGATAGCGGCGCCTTCGTCTGAGACGAGCTCGATCGCATCTGTGTGCTTGGTAAGAAGATCTGAATCCATTTCGTAAGTCAAGACCGGCGTTCCTCCAGCGTTCTGGTCTGCGGAAGTCGTGGTTTCGTCTGTCGCTTCATCCACGACTTCATCAGGTCCACCACAGCCCCCGGCGATGATCAAGCTGCCCACGATCAACGCGGCAGCTGGCGCGTGTTTTGCGTCCCACATAGCTGCAGTATGCACGAACCGGGCGAAGCATTGAACATTGGAATGTCGGACACGTAGTATCCTAAAATCATGCTCGCTGATCGCAGGAAGATTCGCCACTTCTATCGAAGGTTCGGCTTTGGCATCTCCGACTGGGAGGCCACCAAGCTCACCGGCAAGTCGATGGAGGAGATTGTTGGTGCAGCGCTGGATCAGCCTGCGGATGCAGAACCGGCCGTCAGCCCCTGGCGATACTTCTCCGTAAAGGACGAGGGACTCAACTCGACGACGCGCAATCTTGCCTACTGGTGGGAGCTGCAGATGGCGACCACGCAGAACCCCATTCCAGAGCGTCTCGCTGTCTTTTGGCATGACCATTTCGGCATCGGCGGAGACAAAGTTGGCGCGAGCTACATGAGTCTTCCCTACCTTAATGACCTCCGCACGAAGGGTTCCGGAAAATTCAGCGACCTGCTCACTTCAGTCGTTAAGGGGCCAGCGATGATCATGTTCCTCGATGGTCAACAGAACGTGAAAGGCCGACCAAACGAGAACTTTGCGCGCGAGGTGATGGAGCTCTTCACACTCGGCGTCGACAATGGCTATACGGAAGAGGACATCGCTGAGGCGGCCAAGGCGTTCACTGGCTGGCGGTACCGATACCACTTGACCGGCAAAACGAATCCAGAGCGGGTCAAAGAGATTAGAGGCATGGCGCTTGAGGACAAGCCGGTCATTACGTTCCTTTTCAGCCCCGGCCAGCATGAAAAGGGAGTTAAGAAGGTCCTCGGGAAGGAAGTCGAATTTGGCCAGCAGGTGGTCGATCTCCTCGCCGCAGAAGAACAGACCGCCCGCTACGTCACGACCAAGCTCTGGAAGCATTACGCTTACCCAGAACCATCTGATGCTGTGATAGAGCGGTTCATCGGCGTCTGGAAAAAGACAGACGGATCGATCAAAGATGTGCTGAAGGCCATCGCCCTCTCCGATGAGTTCTACTCTGAGAAGTCCGTTCGAAAGATGATCAAGAGCCCAGTCGACATCTCGATGGGCTTAGTCAGGGCATTCAACACGCCCGACGTGTTCAAACCTGCGCTGAACAACGATCCGGGCATCCTTGAGCCTATCCCATGGAATCTCCGCGGCTTCAGCCAAGACCTCCACAATTCCATGCAGCGCATGGGCATGGATATTCTCCATCCTCCATCGGTTGAAGGTTGGCATTGGGATCAGGCTTGGATATCTACAGATTCGATCCTGGCAAGATCAAGGATGCCGCAGGTCGTTTTCCAGCGTCGATCACACGGTCCGTATATCCTCAATTCCGGCATCAGTTCGCTGATGGACACAGACGATGTCACAGCCGAGCAGTTCCTCGACAGGCTGCTGGACAGACTCGACATTGAGCTTCCCAAGGAGACTCGCTCAACGCTGGCCGCTCAGATCACAAAAGATGGCGGCACGGGAAGATTCAAGAACAAGAATTCAGGCTTCCAGGCGCTTATTCGGCTGATGAGGTTCATCTACGCAACGCCGGAGGCCCAGCTCTACTAGGCCAATTTGGGTTTGGGCCGCTGTGCACGGCGGTAGGATTTCAGCGTGGACAAGGGCCAGTTCTACGGAATCATCACGATCGTCTTGATCGGATCATTAAGCGTCGCTGCGTACCTATCGTTCCTCGAATCCCGGCGCAAACCCCTCGGTATGGACACAGATGAGGCTGAGCTGCATGACGAGGGACAAAAGAGCGAGGAGTCCGAGTCTTAGGTTCGATTAAAGCCAGCTCGCAAATCTACCGGTCATGCACTAACGGAACCGTTCTTCCCAGAATCAAGTTCTAGATTTATGGGAGAATTGAGCAGGCCATGCAGCTCAAAGACTTGCCAAAATGGATGGAAGAGGACGCCTCGTTCCCGGGGCTGCTTCGGCTGCGCAAGCTTCATATTCCGCATGCGCTGACCCTCTACGCGCTCCTGGGGATGCTCGACCTTGCATTCAGCATGCTGGCGTTCTCAATCGGCGTAAAAGAGGGGAATCCCGTCCTTCAGGCAGCTTGGGAAGTCGGCCTGTTTGAGACCAACAAGATCATCTTGACTCTGACGGTGCTGGGCGTTGGCCTGATGCTCTGGAAGTACCCCATGGTGAAGCGGATACTTTTCGTTGCCAACGTCGGGATGTTCTTCCTGACGCTGGTTCATGTGTACGGCCTGCTGGTCTACGTGATGCGCTAGAGACGGCAGCTGCGTTTACCCGTACGGCCTCAGCCTTGGAATCCAACATCTCACGTTCGCCTTGTATTCCAGAAACTCGGCTCCGAACCGAGCCTCCAAGTCCCGTTCTTCTGGCGGCCTAGCGATGTAATTCCAGACAGGCACTCCCAGAATCGCGTAGAACATGACGGGCCAAGAACCGAGATAGAGCCCAACCGAAAAGCCCTGAATAATCCCAAACATCGCCATCGGATTGCGGACGTAGCGGTAGAGGCCACGGATGACCAGCCTGCTCGGCTCGTCAAGCGGCAGAGGTGTTCCCCGGCCATAGATTACGAACATCGCACTGCTGTGCAGGCACATCAAGCTCACGATGGAGAAAAGAACAATCGCGGGGATTCCGCCAGCTGGGGATTCAAAAAGGGGAATCGCCATCTGCTTTTGAAGAGTCAATATTCCCCAGGGGATGACGCCCAGGAAGAAGCTCCAAAAGATGGTCGTCTCGATCAACGCCTTGACGCCATTGAGAAGAATGCTGTCTGTCTGCGACTGTCGGAAGCCCTTGCACACCCAGTTACTCATCCTGCTGCTCCAGTCTAAACGACGCATACGCTGAGGCGGTCGTCGCGGCAATCATGGCGACATCTGCGAGGGGAACCTGAAAGAGCGGCCAATTCACTGCGATCCCACCGACACAGGCGTAGGCAACTGCACCCGTCGTGATCCAGGCAAGCGGCTTTGCTGCTTTGCTCTTGCACAGTACGAGGACCCCTGCAGCGACTGACGCCGCGGAGAAGACGGCGATATCGGGATAAGCGAACCAATTCAGGACGGCATCGCCGGTACCAGGCGCAAAGAATAGGCTTCTTGAGTCCGGCGCGTTGAAAAGCCAGACCCACCAGAAAACGGTCAGTGAGCCTTGCGCCAAGAAATAACCCGCGATGAGCTTCTGCTTCACCTTGTGATCAGTATGCCCGAGGGGAGCCGCTAGGATGCCTTCTCAGCCACATTCAATGCGCCGGACTATTCCACCACGATGACTTCGAGCTTTCTCGGTCCGTGAACGCCTTCCACCCTGACCAGCTCGATATCACTGGTAGCGCTTGGGCCGCTGATCCAAGTCAGAGGATCGCCGGCTCTAGCGGACTCATTTAGTTTTGCAACGGCCTCCGCTACGCTATGCACGACCTGATCTGCCCTGACGATGCAGATATGATGGTCGGGGATCAGGCTGATCGCACGTCTTCCCTGCCCCGGCCCGGCGTCCAGCACAATGGTGCCGGTCTCTTCAATGCCGACTGCACAGAGTGTGAGCGCGGTGTCGATCTGGTCAAGCTCCCGGGTGCTGAGATAGGCATCACGCACGACAGCTGCAGCCTCTGGAATGAACTCGCTTGGAAAGTCCTGCGGGGTGACCAATCTCTTCGATTCACTCAGACGGCCGATGATGCTCGGTGCCTCATGTGCATGGCACCGGTGGACGAGCGCTCGATAGTCGGTGAGCATCTGGCAGAACCGGTCGATATCGACCGACATGGCTTCGGCAGGGCTGCGCTCAGCCTGAACCTGTGGCACTGAGCAGGCCCTGACTCTCTCCAGAATAGCCTGCTTACTTGTCACGATTCCTCCACCACTCTCGGAATGATTCATCAGGGATATCCGGCAAATCTCTCGACTCTGTCCACCCTTTACTCAAGTGGAGTAGCTCGGCTAGTCGCTTGCCAAACTTCGCCTTCTTTATTGCCTGCGAAAACAGCTTTGGTCGCTGCATGACTTTCGCGACAGCACTGAAGGTGAGCTGTTCAGCGCCTCCCTTCTCAGTCTTGCCGCGGAGGTGCACCAGCACTTCGGGGATGTTGATCTTGACCGGACAGACTTCATAGCAGGCCCCGCAAAGGGTGCTGGCGTAGGGCAGTGTGTTTGCCTGCCTGTGCTCAAGATTGAGCAGCTGCGGAGTGAGGATCGCTCCTATAGGTCCAGGATAGACGCTGCCGTAGGCGTGGCCTCCGACACGTTCGTAGACCGGGCATACATTGAGGCAGGCTGAGCACCTTATGCACCTGAGAGTTTGGCGGCCAATGGGGTCCGCGAGGACTGAAGTGCGGCCGTTGTCCAGGAGGACAAGGTGGAATTCCTCAGGTCCATCGCCCGGAGTGACACCGGTCCACATAGACGTGTACGGATTCATCCGCTCGGCGGTGCTGGAACGCGGCAGAAGAGTCATGAAAGTGGCGATATCCTGCCACCGGGGAAGCACCTTCTCAATCCCCATGACTGAGATAAACACCTTGGGGAGAGTCAGACACATCCGGCCATTGCCTTCCGACTCGACGATGCAGACAGTCCCAGTCTCCGCTACGGCAAAGTTCGCTCCACTTACGGCAACTCCGCTTGTGAGGAACTTGCCGCGCAGGTACCTCCGGGCTGCCTCAGCGAGGATTGCCGGGTCGTCAGTGTCCAAACTCTCTCCCAACTTCTCTTCAAAGAGGGCTTTGATCTCGCTGCGGTTCTTATGGATGGCAGGAACGAGGATGTGGCTGGGTGAATCATCAGCCAGCTGGCAAATCAGCTCAGCGAGATCGGTCTCAATTGCTGATATGCCCCGATCAGCAAGGCCATCATTGAGCTCGATTTCATCTGTCGTGATGCTCTTGATCTTGACGCACGCTTTTGCTCCGTTCTCCTCTATGAGGCCAGCGATGATCTCGACCGCTTCATCCGCATCCTTCGCCCAGTGAACTCTGCCACCCGCTTCTTCAACTTTGGATTCTAGGAGGATCAGGTTTTCTTCTAAATGTGAGAGGGCCTCGTCCTTGATCGCCGCACCGTGGGTCCGGACCTCTTCCCAATCTCCAACCTCACTGACTGCGTTTAGCCTCTTCGCCCGGATGGTTCCCGTCGCGAAACCAAGATTGTCACGGAGCTGCCTGTTCTTCAGCTCCTGTCTGGCTGCCTCGCTGAACGACCTTTGAGGTCGAATTCCGCCCCCACTCATCGACCCTCCTGTGAAGCGAGGATCTCAGCAAGGTGTATAACCTTCGGTCCTTTGCCCTCTCGCGTTAACCCGCCTCCGATGTGCATGAGGCAGCTGTTGTCGATAGCCGCGCAGTACTCAGCTTTGGTCGAGTGAATCGCCGCCATCTTGTCATGGAGCATGGCCGCGCTGGTGTCAGCGTTCTTGACCGCGAACGTGCCTCCAAAACCACAGCACTGATCGTGATCTGCGAGCTCCACATACTCAAGCCCCTGCACGGCTTTGAGCAGACGAACTGGGGAGGTGCCGAGGCCGAGCAGGCGTGATCCGTGGCAGGTTGGATGATAGGTGACACGGTGCGGAAATGAGGCCCCGACATCTGTAATGTCCAGCTTCTTCAGAAGAAACTCCGAGAACTCAAATACCCGGCCTCTAAGCGCATTAGCTGCTTCTGCAAGGGTCTTATCACCGGTGTCATTGGCGAAGGTCGCAAACATCTCGCGGACATTCGCGACACACGATCCGCTGGGTGAAACGATGACCTCTGCATCGGAGAAGACTTCAATCCACTGCTTGGCAAGGCTTACAGCTTCATCACGATATCCGGAATTGAGGTGCATCTGACCACAGCAGGTCTGGCGATCGTCAAAGATAACCTCATGGCCGAGCCGCTCCAGCACCTGCGTCACAGCGATCCCTGATTTTGGAAAAACAGCATCGTTGAGACAGGTGATAAAGAGATGGACTTTCATTTGCGTGGCTGAAAGGTCTCGAGCTCCGTACTCGCTCTGACAGTATCGCGCATCGACCACTTCAGCTCATCTGCTGCTTTGAACTGAACCATGAGATTTCCAATGAGGGTCGCCTCAACTGGACCGGAGACAACTGGCAGCCCAGCTGCATCAGCGATGAGCTGATTGAGAAGTCTATTTTGTGAGCCGCCACCAACGATGTGAATCGTCTTCAGTTCTTGACCGGCAAGGCTTGCGGCTTCCTTGGCCACCTGGGCAGTCTTGACTGCCAGGCTTGAGAAGATGACACCGGAGATTTGCGCTCTGTCGTTGGGCAGGTTTTTATAGGCACCCCGGACCCTGTTAGGCATGTCTTCACCTGGGGCGAGAAATGCCCGGTTGTCCGGGTCGAACGTTTCATCCAAGTTCGTCCATGCCGACGCCTGTCTAATCAACTCCTCCACATCTTGAGTCTTCCAGGAGAGAGCGCACTCCTGAAAAATCCACAAGCCCATCACATTCTTCAGGAACCGAATCGTATTGCCCACACCAACCTCGTTTGAGAAGTTCTGGGAGTGGACCTCCTCGGAGATGACCGGCTCTGCGAGCTCCGTCCCTACCAAGGACCACGTTCCGCTCGCAACATACACACTTGAGGTGGGCTCCTCCATGGGCACCGCCAGGACCGCAGATGCTGTATCGTGCGTGGCTGGAGCGATGATCTGCGTGTTCCTGAGGCCAGGGTTCCTTCTCAAGTCATCTCTGAGAAGGCCGAGGGGCTCCCCTGCGTCGACTATTGGCGGAAGCATCGCCTCCACTCCAGGCAGGTCTTTCAATAGCGGTTTCGACCAAGTCCCCGTTGTGGGGTTGTAGAGCTGCGTTGTACTGGCATTGGTCCGCTCAATGGCCTTCCTGCCCCCGAGGAGGAAATGGATCAAGTCCGGGACCATAAGAATGGTGTTCTGTGGGTGAAAATGATCCGGGTCGTCTCTCAGGTGAGCCTTGAGCTGGTAGAGCGTGTTGAAGGGCAGGAACTGGAGGCCGGTCTCCTCGAAGAGCTGCCGTCCGTTGGTCTTCACCTCCGCTTCCATGATGCCGTCGGTTCGGCTATTTCGATAGTGGAACGGCGTACAGACCACTCTGCCGTTTTGATCGACGATGCCGTAATCGACCGCCCAAGAATCGACTCCGATGCTCGCGACTGGCCCTCCCTCACCGGCGATCACGAGGCCTCTTTCGATTTCGGCAAGAATGTAGTCGAAGTCCCACTTGAGGCCGGCCTCCGTAGTCACGTACAGACTGGGAAACCGGTGGACGACCTCGTATTCGAGTCGACCACCGTAGACGTGGCCCACAGCGACGCGACCAGAATTCGCGCCCAAATCGACCGCAACCCGCCTAGCGGACATAAGCGGTCGGCACCCCTCCGTCGACGGTCAGGACACCTCCCGTGGTCTTGCTGCTCGCGGGGCTGGCAAAGTAGTAGGCCGCTTCAGCGATGTCCTCAGGCAGGATGCTGACTTTGAGGGTTGTTCTGCCTTTGTAAAAGTCTTCCAGCTCCTCCGGCTTGAGGCCGTAGCTGGCGGCTCGCTCTGCCCGCCAGGTTCCATCCCAAATGGAGGACCCAGAGAGGACACCGTCGGGCAATACGCTGTTCACGCGGATGCCGTGTGCTCCGCCTTCTTCAGCCAGGCACCGTGCGAGGTGGATTTCAGCGGCTTTGGCTGTGCTGTAGGCCGCTGCGTTCTTTCCGGCTGCGAGGCTGTTCTTTGATCCGATGAAAACGAGATTCCCGCCCGCCCCCTGCGCTTTCATCACCTGGAACGCAGACCGCGCCACCAGGAAATAGCCGGTTGAGAGAATCGACATGTTGAGATTCCATGCTTCCAGCGTGGTCTCTTCGATAGGTGCGCTGGAGGCGATGCCGGCGTTATTGACGACCAGGTCTACACCACCGTAGGTCCGAATGGCAGCTTCAAATGCGGCTTCGACGGCGCTCTCCTGCGTGACGTCCATCTTCACAGACATTGCGCGCTTGTATCCTCGATCTCCGAGGATCTCATCGGCGACGTCTTGGCCGCCTTCGGCATTGAGGTCCGCTATGACAACATGAGCACCTTCTTCAGCGTATTTTCGAGCGATGGCACGACCAATACCGCTGGCGGACCCGGTCACGATGGCAACCTTGCCTGCGAGAGGCCGTGGAGCTGGCTTGAGGCTGAGCTTGTACAGCTCGAGCGGCCAGTACTCAATAGCGAAAGACTCGGCATCCGAAAGAGACACAAATCCTCCCAGCCGAGCAGCATTGGTCAACACGACAACTGCCCGCAGATAGAGCTGTGCCGTAATGTCTGCCCCTTGAGCATCAGCGCCAGCCGTGAACATGCCGAGGCCAGGAATGAGGATGACCCGCGGTGACGGCGAGAACATCACCTGTTCTGCTGTCGCGTGCTTGTCGAAGTACGCCTTGTAGCCCTCGGCGTAATCAGAAGCTGCTGACTTGACCTTTTCAATCAGTGTTTCCGTGCCTTCGGTGGGCGACCAATCGACAAACATCGGCCGCATCTTCACGTGGACTAGATGGTCTGGGCATGCCGCCCCAACCTGCGAGATCGTTCCTGCGTGTTTTGAGTTCACGAACGCCATGATTTCGTCGGAGTCATCGAAGGCGAGAATCGCCGGTCC
>JALGYA010000294.1 GCA_029824475.1 Fimbriimonadia bacterium
GCCGATACAACTAGTAACACGCCGCAAGACGGCCTGCTGCACGACAGCAAACAGAATAAGCAATGATTGGGCGGTCCTCCGGCAGGAGACCGCTCATTTTTTTCTAGGCCATAATCAGCGTCATGCTGCTTGAGGGAAAGAAGGGCCTGGTTCTTAGCGTCACAAATAAGAACTCAATTGGATGGGCCGTGGCAGACCTGGCCGCCCAGATGGGCGCCGAGGTTGGGGTTGGCGCCCAGAATGACCGGATTCTTCCGCGCGTCGAGGCTCTGATTGAAGGCCGCGACAATATGCAGCCGTTCATCTGCGATTTCTCCAGTGACGAAGATCTTGAAAATCTCGTCAAGAACGTAGAAAAAGCTTACGGCAAAATCGACTTCCTCGTGCATTCCGCAGCATTTGCACAGAAGTCCGATCTCGAAGGTCGTTTCATCGACACGAGCCGGGAGGGCTTCAGCCTCGCGCTGGACATCTCCTGCTACTCGCTGGTCAAGCTCTGCAAGACCCTTGAGCCCCTGTTCAATGACAACGCCAGCGTCGTCTGCATGTCTTATCTTGGTTCGACACGAGCCGTCGGCAACTACAACGTGATGGGCGTGGCGAAGGCCGCCCTTGAATCTTCTGTGCGCTACCTGGCACAGGACCTGGGCAAAAATGGCGTAAGGGTCAACACGGTCAGCCCTGGCCCGATCAACACGCTCGCAGCGCGTGGCATCAGAGGCCTTTCAGAGATGATTGACGTCGTCGGCAGCAAGACACCGTTGAACAAGCCGTTTGGGCAGGTTGAAGTCGCGAAAACGACCGCCTACCTCCTGAGCGATCTCAGCGAAGGCGTGAGCGGACAGATCGTCTTTGTCGACAGCGGCTACAACATCGTCGGCCTGTAGTTCGGATGAAGGTTCTTGCCGTTCCAAATTGGTCGTTTGGCCGGGACAACGGCCTTCTGCGCCAGATGCGCGACGAGATGGAGCTGCACGATGTTGAGATCCACTTCGCCAAAAGCGATCTCGACCACAACCGAACGGTGACCGCCTTTTCCGGCGAGCAGGATGCAGTTGAAAGCTGCCTATTCTCCCTGGCCACGCTAGCATTGCCGGCCATCGACCTCAATCGCCACCTCGGATGCCATCCCCGGATTGGCGGGCTCGATGTCTGCCCGTTTATCCCCTATGAGGAGCCTGATGCCGTTGAGATGAACTCCTGGGTGGATGGCGTGGCAGCCAGGCTTGCCGAAGAGCACGAGATTCCGATATTCCTCTACGAGAAGTCAGAAAAGGGGAAGCACACCGAGGCTCTGCCGAAGCTCAGGGCTGGAGGCTTTGGCGGGCTCCTTGCCCATGATCTTGACCCCGATTTTGGGCCCAAACAGGCGCACTCCAGACTGGGCGCGACAGTGATGGGCTGGCGTGATTTTTTAGTCGCTTTGAACTTGAATCTACAGGAAGAGCACGCGATTGTCTCCAAGAATCTGGCGGCCAAGGTGCGGCTGAGGAGACGAGATGGTGACAAGATGTTTACGGGTGTGCGGGCGCTCGGCTTCCAGCTTCCTTCGCAGGGGATATCGCAGGTCAGCATGAACCTGACCAAACCCAATGTCACGTTTGTCGATCCGATCATCCAATGGCTATCTCACGCAGCAAAAGTCGTCGGCGTGGAGGACCTCGGACCTGAATTGATCGGAGTGATCAGAGCCAGAGACATGGAGCACGCTACAGTGATTCAGCCCGATAAAGCACAGATTGTGGAGATGAGATGAGAGAATTTGACCTTGGATTTCTTGGCGGCGGCCAGCTCGCCCGAATGTCGATTCAGGCTGCTCAGCGGATGGGGCTGAAGTGTCTCTCCCTCGATGCCGGCGAGGTGACTCCGGCGTCACAGATCGCTGAATCCGTGGTTGGCCAGCTCGATGATCCGGAAGCGATAGCTGAGATCTTCAAGCGATGCGACTTCGTGACCCTTGAGAACGAGTTCATCCCTGCAGTCTCAATCCGGCAGGCCCTTCAAATGGCAGGCAGAGATGAAGACTGCCTCACCCCTGGCACAGACTGTCTGGAGACCATCCAGGACAAGCTGAAACAGCGTCGCGCCTACGAGTCCTACGGCACCCCCTCCCCGAAAGCTGTGGACATGGAAAGAGCGGTCGAGGAGATCGGCTTCCCGATGGTGCTCAAGGCCCGCTTCGGCGGCTACGACGGCAAAGGGACCCGATACGCCAAGACTCCTGAGGAGCTTGAGAGCCACAAGGATTTGTGGGGCAAAGGCGGCTGGATGGCCGAGCAGTTTGTCGACTTCAAGCGCGAGCTCGCCGTGATGGTCTGCCGCTCAAAGGAAGAAGTTATCTGCTACCCAACAGTTGAGACAGTCCAAGCCAACCACGTCTGCGACATCGTCTTCCCCAGCGGCATCGACGCCGCCGAGGAGGCGATCGCGGCTGTTGAGGCAGTCGGCGGGTTTGGTCTTTTTGGAGTTGAGCTCTTCGAAAAGGAAGACGGCAGCTTCTTGGTCAACGAGATTGCGCCAAGGCCCCACAACACGGGCCACTACACGCTCGATTGGGGCGGTGCCAGTCAATTTGAGCAGCACGTGCGCCTCGCAATGGGCCTGCCTATCGCAATGCCCGTCGGTCAAGAGACGTGCATGGCAAACCTCCTGGGCGCAGAAGGCGGCGACTTCCGAAAGGGGATGCGCGCCGCGATGGCAGCAGAGCCTGAGGCCTGGATTCACTGGTACGGCAAGGCTGAAATGAGGATGGGCCGCAAGATGGGGCACCTCAATGTGGTCGGCCCCGACTGCCGAGAACGCGCAGAGAAGGCCCGAGGCCACTTCTACGCTGGGATGCTGAATCCGAAC
>JALGYA010000295.1 GCA_029824475.1 Fimbriimonadia bacterium
TCATCTGCTTCGAAGAATCTCATCTGATGAGGAAACCCTCCTTCAACGGATCAGCATCTTCGATGACGAAGCTGCTGCGTCCGGTGACATACGCCTTTCCGCTGACCAGGGGAACCACGCCACGGTCTGTCTTTCGGTAGGGGCTTGCCGTAAATGTCTCGCCTGTGATGGAAGCGATAGTCATCGACTCACCCAGCGCCAATTCACCCCTCTCAAAATGGATCGCCATGCGGCCGGAAACGCCAGTTCCAGTCGGCGATCGGTCGATCTCGCCGTCAGCGAAAACGCACACGTTTCGCTCAGGGCCGACGAAGATGACTCCGTAGAGGAAGCCGAGGTCTGGATGATCAGGATGGACGATCTCACCGCTCTCCATCACGGCCTTCTTCATGCGTCGACCGAGGTCAATGAGCTTGCCAGTCTCTGAAGGGATAAGTTCAAGATCAAGTGCTTTAGCATCTACATAAGCGTAGAATGCCCCGCCAAAGGCCAGGTCGTATTTGACCTCCCCAACACCGGGCACTTCCACCTTGGCATCCAGCTCAGAAACGAATGACTCGATGCCCTCAAATGTCGTCTGCCCAGTGCCCACGTCATACGAAGAGAGGACTAATCCCGCAGGGGTATCGAGCCTCAAAATACTCTCGGTAAGTCCGGACTCCACAACAGCCCGCCCCAACGCAATAACCGCATGGCCGCACATGGTGCTAAAACCTTCGTTGTGCATAAAGAGCACACCAAAATCGGAATCAGGCCGCTCGGGCTTTGTCAAGAACGCGCCATACATATCGGCATGGCCGCGCGGCTCAAACATAAGCTGTCGGCGCAGGACATCCAGGTGCTCCATCGCCCATCGGCGCTGGTCGAGGATTGTCTCCCCCGGGATATCCGGAGCGCCCCTCAGCACGATCCGCAGCGGCTCACCAGCCGTGTGCATGTCGAGCACCTCTATGCGTGCTCCAACAGGATCCCAGGAGGCTAGCTCTTGCCCTTCGCCCACTGAATTCCGCCGAGGATATGCCTGAGAAACTCCGGTTCGCTGAACGAGCCTTTGGTATGGCCCCCGCCCGTATAGAAAGCGCGACCGCCATCGTATTCGTGGCACCAGATAATCGGGTGATTCAGGCCCATTTTATGGCCGGTGTAGGTTGTTGTCAGAAGCTTGCCCAGAATGCGCACGCCCTTTGCGGGGACAGCTTTGTAGTCGTACCACTCGTCAAATCTCACCCACTCTGTCGGAAGATGCCCGGTTGATGGGTGCTTCTTGTCGGTGATGTAGACCGTGGCTTCCTGCTGCGCCGGATGAGAAAGAAAATACCCGCCGACCAGGTTGCCGTACCATTCCCAGTCGTACTCTGCATCGGCTGCAGCGTGAATGCCGACGTAGCCGCCGCCGCCCTGGATGTACTTGGTGAATGCTGCCTCGTGCTTCGGCTCAAAGAAGTTGCCGGTCGTGGAGAGGAAGACGATCACCTCGTACTTGTCGAGGTCCTTGGCCAGGAATCTGTCTGCGTCTTCGGTGGCGTCCACGCTGAACCCGTTCGCCGCACCCAGCTTCCTGATCGCAGCGATCCCATCTGGGATTGAGGCGTGGCGAAAGCCGGCGGTTTTGCTGAAGACGAGGACATCGTAATCCTCAGTTACAATGGGGTTCGTGAGCCCGACTGTCAGGCAGATAGCGGCGGCCAACATGATATTCACATCATACTGGCCCGCCTTCCCACCGCGCAATCTAGGTCTTCAGACAATTACGCCCTCTTCAGGAGAACCTAGGCCATAATCGCGCGTACATATCTGAGAGTGAGCTTGATGAAACGACGCATCAAAGGAATTGAAGCTGTCCTTACAGCTGGGCTGTTCTGCACGGCGGCGGCCTGGGCGCAGGACGCATCTGTGCGCCAAGGTCCGCGACCGCTTGAGGCGAACCTCAGCACGGTCGGCAAGAACGTGCTCGGCCTCAAAGGCCGCGGCATTGATGGCCGCGACTGGAGTCTCAAAGCGACAGACAAGCCGACAGTAATTGCGCTCACCAATACGACCTGCCCCGTCACCAAGAAGTACTCCCCTGTCCTTGCACGGATCGAAGAGCAGTACGAAGGCAAAGTGAACTTCGTATTCGTCAATCCTTCTTTTGCAGAGCCCGCTGGAGACATGGCTGCCAACGTTCAGCAGCACGGCTTTGACGGCCCGTACCTCCACGACCCGAGCGGCAAGTTTGTCAGCACTCTCAAAGCGCAGACCACGACCGATGTCTTCGTTATCACCGGCGACGGCGAGGTAGCTTATCGTGGCGCAGTCAGCGATCAGTACGGCCTTGGATACTCTCTGAATGCGGCTAAGAAAGAGCTCCTCAAGGACGCCATCGACGCGGTCCTCGCTGGTGTTGATCCTGAGGTCACCGCGACCTGGGCGCCCGGCTGCGTTCTCGCCTCAACTTCTGAAGAAGAGATCAAGGCCGTCAGCTACGCAGAAGACGTCGCCAAGATCATCCAGGAAGCCTGTGTCGACTGCCACCGCCCCGGTGGAGTTGGCCCATTCCGGCTCGACAGCTACGAGCAGGTGAAGGACCACGCTGGCATGGTCCGCTACGCCATCGAAAACCGCATCATGCCGCCCTGGTTCGCCGCAGACCCCGGCCAGGGCGAGCACAGCCCTTGGAAGAACGACTTGTCGCTCTCAGAAGAGCAGATCAAGACGATCCAGGCTTGGATGGATGCCGACATGCCGGAGGGAGATCCCAACAAGGCTCCAAAACAAGAATCTTATGAAGATGGCTGGTCCTTGAGCAAGCCGGACGTTGTCTATCAGCTTCCCCGCGAATTCCAGGTCAAAGCTGAAGGCACT
>JALGYA010000296.1 GCA_029824475.1 Fimbriimonadia bacterium
TCGCCTGCGCCGCAGTAGCACCGCGGTCGACTCCCGCGATGTCTTGCAGGAGGTCTTCCTTAATATCTATCGGTATCCGCATCGCTTCAACGCTGAGAAGGCCGACTCCTTCCGTAACTGGGGCCATCGGATCGTTCGCAATACCCTGCTCAAGAGCCTCAAGGGAGAGTCCAAGCGAGCGCGCTTGACCACCTTGGAAGAGGACCTTGGCCAGCGTTCTGACTTCCGTCTCCGCACTCCGGCGCGAATCGCTGAGGAGTCCGAGAACGCTGTCGTCGCGGACCGGGCCTACCTCCTCTACCTCAATCTGTACCTGCTGCATTTCAACAAGCTGTCGGAGAAAGAGCGCAGGGCTTTGACCATGGTCGAAGTCGATGGCGAGTCCTACAAGGCCGCCGCCGAAGCCCTGGGCATTCGCCTCGAGAATCTGAAGATGGTGATCTTCAGAGGCAGGCGCAAGATCCTTCGCAGCATGAGCCGTTCTCTCACGCGGCTCGAGATGCTCGGGGCAACACCACCTATTCCCCGCATCCCTGATGAAGACCTCCGATAAGGTCAAGAAGAACGTCGACCCTTGCCTGCAGATCCAGGCCGACTTGTCGGCGATGCTGGATGGCGAACTTGCGCCAGCAAGTGTGCGGCGTGTGATGGTCCACTCGGATGTCTGTCCTTCATGCGCGGGATTCCTGGATGGCATCCGCGTGCAGGCTCTGGCCCACCAGGATCTTTACAAGTGCCTCAATTCTGACGCTGACGAGATTATCGAGATTCACGGCCTGGGCGGAAAGCGCTCCGGCCTGATCAAGGTTTCCGAGCTGCGCAAGAAGCTCACTGAGAATCGCGATCAGTTAGCCCGGATCTTCTACGAGCTCGGACGTGGATTCGTGCTCATGGGGCTCTCACCCAACTTCTCCAGGATCGTTGCTTGTGAGCCAGTGCCGATCCCAGACATGTTTCAGCGTGGTCGCAATCTGGTTGACGAAGTAGAGCGTCTAGCAGCCGGCCCCGGTTGGAGTCCGAGCGATCAGAATGGTTCCTTCGACCAACAGGTTGGTGCTGACCAGAATAGTGCCGACCAAGGCAGTGCCGACCAAGTTGGTAGTGAGTGGGTCCGCGCCAAGGCGTTGTTTGAGGGGGGTGGCCTGCACACTCCTGCCGAGAATCTGCTCAAGGGCAAGGATCTCTTGCACGAAGCGCTGATGCTTTCGCCTGACTTCCACGAAGCGCGGATTTACCTTGGCCACGCCTACCACGTGGCTCAGGAAAAGACGCTCGCTTGCAGAGAGTTCAAGTCCGTCCTGCGGGGCGCCAAGGATGCGAACATGCGAGGCTTCGCGCTCTTGAATCTCGGCAACGTGTTCCTCGAAGAGGGGGAGCTCGAGCTCGCTACGGCTTACTTCAAGAAGCTTGTCGACTCGGGCGTTGTGGACAAGTCACCGCACTTTGGTCTGATCTACTTCAATCTCGCGCTGGTGTATGGCCTGCGCGAACTGTTCTCCGACTGTGAGGTTTGGTTGCAGAAGCTCTATCATGAGATGCCGCACAAGCGCAGCATGATCGCCGAGGAGCTTCGATCTCGCCCCCAGTTCACGGGAGTCCTCTCGCGCCATCCGGAGGCCCGTGAGTCTTTCGCACGTCAATTTCCTTGTTGGTTCGCTAATCGCGAGGCCTGCTGACCATGAGCCCTCTGCGCATTCTACTATTCATAGTCCTGCTCCTGCTGCTGGGACTGAAGCCCGTATTTGGCGGGGATTCTCGCGGTGGAGGCGATGGTGGCATCATCATTCTGCCTAGTGCTGTCGCAATGAACAGCATCGGTACTTCCACAGTGCCTCGTCAGACTGCTGAGATTGCCGATACTCGAAAGGACGTCATCCTGCAGTTGCCAGGCAATATGGGCGATTCGATCGCCATTATCAGCTTGCCCGAAGACTAGAGTTCGACCCTGTTCATCCTGAAGGAGGGGCATATGTTCCTCTCCGGAGATCGGATGCAAGAAATGCGCGAGGGTGTCGAGAGCTTTGTGATCACGATCGTGAGCTACGAAGGCATGGCTCTGCGGATGAACTACAGCTTCGAAGAGGACAACAAGGCACGCCTGATCATCTTCTGAGCACCTGCAGTCCTTCGCGCTGCGGTGACCCTCACTGCCCGGCAGTTGACTGTCGGGCAGTGTCAGTTAAGGGCTACGCCGCTTTGCTTTCCCCGCGCGGATGAGTTGCTGCAACCGTGCCGGGCGAGTGGTTGTGATCAGATAGAGCCCGGTAGCAGCGGCACCCAGAAGAGAGAGGTCGGAGTTCACCGTGTAGGCACAGGTCAGATAGCCTCGCGCCTGGGCCAATTGGATCGACTCCGTAGTCAGGTCCTTGTAGTCCCAGTGTAGGACGCTGGCCCCAGTCCCTCTCAAGTCTTTCATGCGATCAGCGTCGAGCGTGCCTTCGCCAAGCGCGCCAATTGTGATCTTGGGATCGGCTGCATGAACTTCGCGTAGCCAATTCCAATCGAATGACTGCACGATCACGTCCTCGATGTAGCCCTTGCGGGCGAGCAGTTCGACCAGATCATCTGCTCGGCCCGCCTTGTGCTCAATCATGGTGATGGACTTGCCCTGTACAAGGTCGAGAGCTTCTTCGAGAGTGGGGACTCCCAGCCCCTTGTGTCGGGGATGATGCCAGCTGCCGGCGTCCAAGCTCGAGACTTCCGCGTGGGTCAGCGAAACTACAGCCACGTTTTTCTTGGATAGCTTTGATTGGCTGTCGGTAGTTCTGTCCAAGTCCCGGTCGTGAATCACCACGAGTACGCCGTCCTTGGTTTGACGGAAGTCCAACTCAACCAAGTG
>JALGYA010000078.1 GCA_029824475.1 Fimbriimonadia bacterium
CAGCATCAAGCTCTTTCTTCATCTGCACTCGCTGCCATGCCCAGTCGATTTCTGGATGGAACTTCTCCGGGAACCGGATCACCCAGATCTGCTTCCGAATGATGTAGTTCTTAGGATCAAGCTTGAGGGCTGCCTGAAGGCTCTTCACTGCGGCTTCTTTCTTGCCAAGGCCAAGCAATGCCCTGCCGATGCCGAACTGGGTCTGGGAGGACTTGGGATCCATCTTCGCCGCAGTTCGGAGAACTCCGAGCGCCTTGTCATATTTTGCCTGCCGCACTAGATAGAGACCGTAGGCTCGGTGCTCCTTGGCCGTTCCTGTTCCGGAGTCAATGTTCTCGGCTATGGCTGCCATAAGCTTTGGCTCGCTCAGAGCGGATGAAGTTGTCGCATTCCACGCCACAGGTGGCTTTGCGAGGAACTCCTCCACCGCCGCGACGGACGCCGGCCTCTTTACATCCATGCCGCCGACCTTCTTGTACTGCAGCACGCCAGCCTCATCGATAAGGAAGCCGTTCGGGACGAGGCTGTAGCCCCATGCTGTGCCGAGAGCATTCTGAGCATCGACGGTTGTGACGTATTTGGCCTTAGCACCGTCGTAGAGCGGCTTTGCAGCCGGGATGCCCTCTGCATCCATCGCAACTGCTAGGAGGACGACATCGTCGCGCTTATGGCTGTCCATGAACTGCTGCCACACGGGCAGCTGTGCTCGGCAGCCTCACCAGGAGGCCCAATTGAAGACGATCAGCTTCTTCCCGCGGAAATCGCTGATGCGGACGCTCTTGCCAGACATATCCGTGACGGCCACGTCAGGCACTACCGATCCGACTTCGACAGCCTTGGACTGCGGCGTGGCTATGGCAGCCGCCAGAACCAGTGATGTAAGCATGCTTCTAGTGTACTGGAAAGGGAAGAAATGGCAGATCAGTTCCTGAGAAGTGCTGGCGTTATTGGTTTTCTGGTGTTCAGATTGAACTTCTCGCCCTTGGAGAGTCTGTGCTCAGCAGTCTTCCGGCCCGAGCCATCGTAGAAGAACACGGACCCGATTCCCAGCACTTCAGCAGTTGAGCCCTTGACGTGGATCGCCGTGCTCTCATCGATTCCGATGCCGAGGGTCTTGGGGAATGCCTTGATGAGATCAGGCATCTGCTTTTGACGCCCCCGCTGAGAGAAGTGCTGATCCACCATCACGCCAGGGAGGAAGCCCAGCCCCCTCGTGTAGCCTTGCCAGACAACTTCAGCATTGCCCAGCGGGTTGCCGCGTGCAAGGACCTCGGCCTGGATGGACGCACCCGCTGATGAACCACCGATAACGCCGCCTCGATTCAGGACATCCTGCATTAGATTGTGGGCTTCCGTATCAAGGTACGAGTCTACAAAATTCCACTGTCGACCGCCGCCGAACCAAAGCCCATCAACTTTTCGCAGTGGTCCGAGAATCGACTCGTCGCTGTCCGCCTTCTTACGGTCCTTGGTATGGATCCGGGTGACATTAGTCGCGCCGCCTGCTTCGAGCATCCGTACAAAACCAGGCTTGCTGGCAATGCTGTGCTCGTAGCTGCAGGGCACGTAGACGATGGCAGCGTCAGGGCCTCCGGCATCTTCGATGAACGCATCGATGATCTCGTCCGGCATCCCGCCTCCGCCAACAATGACCAGCGAGCCCTTTTTGACGTTTGGTGTTTTGTCAGAAGGGAAGTCCGGGAGGCTGGCATCTATTGCGCGGCGCTCAAAGGTGAGCCAGTCATGACGCTCTCCTTTTTTCAGTAAAACCAACCGTGCGATGCCCCTTGTGGTTCGCCTGGAAACTGCTCCGCCGATCTCAGTCAAGACCTGAAAGAACCTGCCTTGGAATTTGACTACAGCACCCTCATCGAGCGTCATCTTCACAGGAGAGGATTGGCTGGAGCTGAAGGCAGAGCTAGCGATGATCTTCGCGCCTTCCTGCCCCTTCGCGGCAGCCGCAGCTGCAGCCTTGCCAGCAGCTCCCTTGTACACAAATCTCAGGCCGTCCATGTGCCTTCCTCCTGGCCAGGAGTTGGCCTTCGGAGAGGGAAGCATCAGAGCTGTAGCGAGGGCGATGCAGAGGGTCATGTCTGTTTCCCACAACCATACCCAGCGAAGGGGCCATTTCAGCCTCTCCTGAAACCGCGGAGAAGGTAAAATATCGACCTTCGACAGGCCCATTTTGCAGCGTCATTTTGGGCTTGTCTTCCGTCTGGAAAAACGCTCGTGCCCGATCAGCCGTATCCAATCGAACTTGTTGACATCAAAGATGAGATGTCGACGAGCTATGTCAACTACGCGATGTCCGTTATCATCGCTCGCGCACTCCCGGATGTGCGCGATGGCCTCAAGCCAGTTCAGCGCCGCATTCTCTATGCAATGCGGATGCTCAACCTAGCCCCAGATGGAGGCTACAGCAAGTGTGCGAAGGTCTGCGGCCAAACAAGCGGTGACTACCACCCGCACGGCGAGCAGATCATCTATCCGACGCTCGTGAGAATGGCCCAGGATTTCTCCCTGCGCTATCCGCTGGTGCAGGGTCAGGGCAACTTTGGTTCTATCGACGGCGACTCACCGGCTGCCATGCGATATACGGAGTGCCGACTGACTCCCGTCGCCATGGAGCTGCTCGAGGATCTTGATCGCGAGACCGTCGACTGGATGCAGAATTACTCCCAGACGCTCAACGAGCCCACGGTTTTGCCCGGCAAATTCCCCAATCTTCTCTGCAACGGCAGTCAGGGCATCGCAGTTGGCATGGCCACTTCGATGCCTCCGCATAACCTGACTGAGGTCTGCAATGCCATGCTTCACAGGTTGCAGAATCCAGATTCGACACTGGAAGAGCTGATGGAGCAGATGCCTGGTCCAGATTTCCCAACGTACGGGTTGATCATGGGCCGCAAAGGCATCCTTTCAGCGTATGAAACCGGCCGCGGATCGGTCGTGATGCAGGCAAAGACGATGATCGAACCCATGGATATGGGCAAGAGCGTCATTGTCATCACGGAGCTGCCGTACCAGGTCAACAAACAGCGGCTGGTCGAGAACATCGCCCAGATGGCCAACCTCAAGAAGTTCGACGGCATCACCGGCATCAAGGACTACTCAGATAAGCGCGGCATGCGCATTGAGATCGAGCTGCGCCGAGATGTCAATCCAAACAAGGCTCTCAACTACCTGTTGAAGCACAGTGCACTGCGAACAACCTTCGGCTGCACGATGCTTTCGCTGGTCGATGGAGCCCCGCGAGTCAGCCCGCTGACGATCATTCTTGACGAGTACCTGAAGCACCGCAAGGACGTCATCGAAAGGCGCACGCGATACGAACTGTATCGAGCGCTGGAGGAGATGCACAACCTGGAGGGCTACCAGATCGCCCGCAGGAACCTGGACGAAGTCATCAAGACGATCCGGGCCTCCAAAGATCCAGGCGAAGCGCGTGCTCAGCTGGTCCGAAAGTTCGATATGTCACCGTTCCAGGCCAACGCGATTCTCGCGATGCCGCTGAGACGACTGACGCAAATGGAGCAGGCCAAGCTCGAAGCCGACTACAAGGATGTTCTGCGCAAGGTCCAGAACCTGATGGACATCATCACGAACCCTGAACGCCTGATGGGTGTTCAGCGTGATGAGATCACCGCTATGCGCGACAAGCACGGCGATGAGCGGCGCACCAAGATCATCGCCCGCGAAGTCGGAGACTTCAGCGAAGAGGATCTGATCCCCGAGGAAGAGGCGATCGTCTCCATCAGCCGAGATGGCTATGTGAAGCGGATCAGCTTCGACGCTTACCGCCAGCAGAAGCGCGGCGGCAAGGGCATGAAGAACGTGCAGAAGGCCGAGGACGAGCCGGCAGCAGTGTTCCAGATCAACACGCACGACACGATCCTGTTCTTCACAGATCGTGGTCGATGCTACAAGCTGCGCGGCTATGACATGCCGGAGAGCACGCGATACGCTCGCGGCATGCCAGTCATCAACTTCATTGCCATCGCCAGTGATGAGAAAGTCACTGCGACGATTCCGGTCAAAAAGGTGGGCGGCGACGGCTACCTCACGATGATCACGAAGCTGGGTGAGATCAAGCGAACCGCTCTTGAGAAGTTCGTCAACATCCGCAGCAACGGCCTCAACGCCTTTGACATCGAGCCTGGTGATGAACTCGGCTGGGTGCTCCATTCAAGTGGTGAGGACCATGTAATCTGCGTCACCCGCCAAGGCATGTCTATCCGCTTCAAAGAGACGGATGTTATGAGCCGGTCACGGCAGGCAGGCGGCGTCAGGGCGATTCGGCTCAAGCCAGAGGACATGATCGTCCGAGCGGAGCTCGTCAAAGAGGATGCGACTTTGCTGGTCGTTGGAGAAAATGGCTACGGTAAGCGGACACAGCTCGATGAGTATCGTCTGCAGAACCGCGGCGGCTCCGGCATCCTGACGATGAACTGCACGGAGAAGACCGGGCAGATCATCAGCGCCGAGGTTGTGGAGAAGGATGATCGCCTGATCGTCTTGACGCAGAAAGGCAAAGGCATCCGCCTTAAAGTCAAGGAGATCAGGGAAGTGAAGCGCGTCGCCCAGGGCGTCAAGCTGATCAACCTGGCTGACGGGGACTCGATTGCATCCATCGCAAGACTCGTTGAGGAGCCTGAAGAGGGCAAGACCAACGGCAATGGCAATGGCAACGGTGAGCCCGAGACGGCTGATACGCCCGAGTCAACTTCCTAGAGGTTGATTTGATACGAAAAGGGATCCTGCATCCGTGCAGGGTCCATTTTCGTATTAAGATTAGGGCAGATTGATGAATCCTGGACAGCCGGCACAACCACCACGGAAGAGCGCGTTCGACAAGGACGTTGATTTTGTTGTCATCAGCAAGGCTGGGGAGATGTTCATCCGTAATCCTGGTCCGTTTCTTGTTGCTGGCCTGCTGCTTGTCCTGGTGCCCGGTGTCGCCGCCCTGCTGTTCAGCTTTGGAGTGTTGGGGGCAATGATCAGCGAGGCGGCTGGAGCTGGTGTCTTTGGGATCATTACTTTCGCGCTGGTAAGCCTGCTTTTTGTACTGATCGGCTCTGCCATGCTGACCGGTCCGATGATCGGCAGCATCACGTACATGACACTCAAGGAGCACGATGGCGTGCGTGCCGAGATGCCGGATATCTGGCACGGGTTCCAGAATCGGATGGGAGCCCACATCGCCATGTACATCCTCAGCCACATCGGTATGGGGCTCGGGTTCCTCTGCTGCTACTTCCCAGGAATGATTCTCGGCGGGCTCTGGATGGGAGCCAGTGCCTCGATTGTAGAAGGCGATGGGAGCGCGCTCGATGCAATGCAGAACAGCAGCAGTCGACTGGGTGACCGGTGGATCATGGCGGGCCTGTTCTACTGGGTGATGACCATGATCATGGGGTTTGGTGCGTCTCTCGGCGGCTTCTTGGTTGTCCTCACTGTCCCGTTCGCCTATATGTGCATGGCTCTGCTGTACAGGGATCTGATTCAACCGAAGCCTATCTTCTCCATCTTCCCATAACTGCCATTTGCTGTCATGCTAGTTGAAGCTGCGTCCAACGCAGTCGTTCACGATGTCGCGAGCACCCACAGGGGCCGCTGAATCGTATAAGAATTGGGGAATCGAAATGAATCCATCGCCGCCGCCCTTTCAGCCGGAGCAACCGCCTACGGTTGAATATCCCAGAAACCTGCGCAAGAAGGATATTGATCTCAATGTGATCGGGCGAAGCTGGGACATCATCAAGAGGAATCCCTGGCCGTTCGTCATGTGCGGCCTTTTGATGCTGGTTCCTCAATTCGTCCTGGTGGGAATTGTCTACTGGATGATGCTTGCTGAGCTGATGGCATCTGGCCCTGAGTCGATGCTCTTTTCGTTCGCCTTCAGCGGGATGATGATGGTGATTCCCCTGGCTACGGCACTCATTTCAGGTCCGGCGTGGGGAAGCATCACGTACATGACCCTCAAGGAGCACGATGGTGAGGCTGCTGAAATGGAGGACATCTGGCATGGATTCAGGGAGAACGCCTGGCGCCATATCGGAATGTACGTCCTCTACAATATTGGCGTGGTCGCCGGCAGCATGTGCTGTTACATACCAGGTTTCATTCTGGGTGGGCTGTGGCTGGGCAGCAGCGCGTACATTGTTGAAAAAGAGCTTCCTGTGATAGATGCAATGCGAGCCAGCTTCAACGACCTGAAGCCGTACTGGATCATGGCGGGCGTCTTCTACTTCCTAATCAGCCTGCTCATGGGTGCAGGGTTCATTGTCTGCGGGTTCGGAGTCTTAGTCACATGGCCGATGGCCTACATGGCTATGGCCCTGGTTTATCGCGATCTTTCAGATCCAGGACCGCCAGTGAGCTACCCTGGCGTTGATTACGGCGACATGGCACAGCCGCCGCGATAGCGTGAACAGAATGAGCGACAATCAGCCCGAAGAGCAGATCACCACTGGCACCTTTTTTGGATGCTTCAGTGAGGCATGGGGCCTCTTTATGAAGGCTCCGCTCACCTACGCCCTTTGGGGACTTGCAACGATGGCTGTGACGGGGGTGTTCAATCTAGCCGGTCGTGCAATGGTCGGTCCAATTCCAAAGAACTCAGAAGACGGAGGGTTTACCTCCTCAATCTCACTCTTTGAGAAGGATTGGCTGATGACGGCCCCCACGAGGGTGATTGGGAATGTCGCCGTTGGCCTCCTGATTGCAGGCCTGTTCTATTTTGCCCTGAAGCAGATTTCAGGCCTCAAGCCAAAGCTGGGCGACGTGGTCGAGGGAATGGGGGACGCTGCCCTTCAGGTTGGACTGGCGTCATTCGCCATCTCAGTCCTGATAAACATCGGAGCGGTGTTCTGCATTCTTCCGGCGTTCGTCGTGCTGGGAGTTCTGCTGCTCACGCTGCCCGCGCTGATCGATCAGCGACTGACGGCCATTGATGCCCTGAAATACAGCTTCACCACCCTCAAGTCCCAATGGACAAATGCCGCGATGTTCTGCTTGGTGGCGGCTGCAATCACCCTGTCAGGCTTGATGATGGCCAACGTCCTTCACCCTGCGGTTGGCCTTGTCGTAATGGTCGTCCTTGTCCCGGTATTCGCCATCTCGGTCGCCGTGCTCTACAGCAAGTTTGAAGTTCTGCACCGCAAGTACGACGACGAAGATGAGCCGGCTGAAGACTAGCTGGTCAACGGCTGATTGTTGCTGTCGTTCATCGATCCTGTAAAGATCAGGATCATGTCGATGAATGCCCAGATTCCAGTGATAATGCCACCCCAGCCACAGGTGAGCACCGTGATCAGAAGCATTGCGACACCGATATTGTTGTGGCCTAGATAGAAGCGGTGGATTCCCAGTGAACCGAGGAATAAGGCGAGCAGCCCCGCTATTATTTTGCTTTTCGGCTGATATCCCACCGGAGCGCCATAAGGAGCGTTGACCATCGGGTTTTGGCCTGGAGGCTGGGAGTAGGGACCAACACCGGGAGCAGGCCCTGGCTGGCCATAAGGGCTTGAGGCGCCTGGTCCGGGTTGTGCGTAGGGGCTTTGAGCTGATGGACCCGAAGGTGGATTGGATCCATAGGGCCCGTTTGGCTGAACCGGAGCCGGTTGAGTAGCAGCCGCAAAATCTGCAGCGAGCTCTGCGATGCTGGAGGCCATGACCGCGTGGCCCGTGATCGGGTCGATGATGCGGGAGGAGGCGCTGACACGCCCTTCCTTGATCCACTTTCTCAGCTCATCTAAGCTGACTGGACCATAGAGTTCGCCATCGGCGCCATAGACCTGATACATCGTTGTCAATCCTTACTGTGCAATACGGAAGCACACGCCTCAAGTTGTCGGGTTAGGAACAAATGGGCAGACACGACAGGACTTCAGATAGTTCATTCCGTGCACCTGACCAGTCATCTCCAGGTCTTCACGATAGATCGGGTCGTGCCAGCCTTCGATATCGATGGCGCCCTCGAAGCCTGCCATGCGGAGCATAGTGATGATGTCCGTCCAGTTGGTGTCGCCGAAGCCTGGTGTGCGGTGCCAAACATACTGCTTGCCGCTGCGGGTGCCGTACTGCTTAATCACGTCCCACGCGATGGTCGCATCCTTGCCGTGCACGTGATAGACGCGGTCGACATATTTGCGGAGATTTGCGATCGGGTCAATGAGGGAGACCATCTGGTGACACGGCTCCCACTCGAGGCCGATAGCGTGGCTCTCGACTTCATTGAACATCATGTCCCAGGCAGCGGGGGAGTGGGCAATGTTCCACTTAGGCGCATCCCATGTGCCGCCCATGTCGCAGTTTTCAAAAGCGATCTTGACGCCCTCGTCTTCGGCCACTTTTGCGAGGTGACCGAAAACCTCTTTATACTTGGGCATCGATTCATCGACGGGTTTGTCTTCAAGCGCGCCGGCAAAACCACACACGCATTTAGCGCCGAAGTGCTTGGCATTTCTGATCAGGACTTCCCAGTCTGCGGCTGTCTTTTCGTCCTGCAGGGGGTTGCCGTAGACACCGATGCTGCTGATGACAGCCTTGTCGCCGAGGACCTCAAGGCTCTCTTTGGCGGTCTGCTCTAGGTTGACATCTCCGATGTACTGCCAAAGAGTCAATTCGAAGGACTCGAATCCGTGCCCCACCACCTGCTTCAGGTAGTCCGGGGCGCCCGCCATACCGGCGAGAGTGCCGATTGTGATGTCCTTGTGGTCTGCCATGCTCATACGTCGCATTGTATCTCTGCATGCTGCTGCTGTGCCCGTGGAGATGCCTTCATGTCAGACTTCCTGAGTGCCCCCGTCAGGCAAATCGATCTATAAGGACACGTGGCTCTGGAACATCGGGCTGTCGGCGTATTGGTTTGCCAGCCAGTGGAAGTGGTTCATCCTTCTTATTCTCGTCCTGCCTGGGCAGGTCGAAGCCGTGGTGCCGGGCGGGGAAGAGAACACTTCCTGGGGGATGATCTTTGCGCTGGGCGGCCTATGGGCGACCGTTGGTCCGGCTTTCTTTGGCTGGCTAAGCGACCGCGTCGCCCGGCGGAAACCATTCATTGCGGTCGGCGCAGCTTTGACCGTGTGTGCTGTTGGAATCCTAGCAGACGGAAGAAGTCTGCTCGTGATTGCCCTTGGCTACTTCCTTCTGCAGCTCAGTGATGACATTGGGCAGGGTGCATACAGCTCACTAATCCCACAGACAGTTCCTGAAGAGCATCGCGGCAAGGCGAGCTCTATCATGAGTGCGATGCACTTGTTGGCTCAGCTTGCGGCCGCTGGCTCGGCGATGCTGATCGGTGATGCAGCTCCGTTTGGACTAACCACAATCCAGCTCGTCTGTGTGCAAGTGAGTGTTGTGAATCTGGCGATGGCCGCATGGGTGCTCTGGACGATCCGCGACTTTGAGGAGCCCTTTAGGGGCAGGTCAGCCCCTGGATTCTCGTGGCCTGTTTTTATCAGGCCTTGGAGGTCGCGAGACTTTCGGTGGGTTTGGGGCACGCGTGTCCTCGTATCTGTGGGCTTCTATCTGATCCAGCCCTTCCTCAAGTTCTATTTAGAGAAGGCCATTGCGAAGCCGGCTCCTGACGGGCAGCTTTCTTACATGCTCTTCAGGGTGGACCTTGGCAATACGCTGACAGCGCTGATGGTTGCGGCGCTCTCGATGGCCATCTTTGGTGCGATGGCGGCCCTTATTGCAGTGAAGCTTGCCGACACTCACGGGCGCAAGCGGCTAGTGCGGCTTGGCGGTGTGATCATGTTTGCGGCACTGCTGCCCTTCGCTCTGCTGCGGGACTACACGATTATCTGGGTTGCCACGTGTGTCTTTGGTGCTGGCTACGGGCTCTTTATGGCGGCAGATTGGGCGCTTGCCTCAGACATTGTCGAAGCCTCGGAAACAAAGGCGCAGGACATGGGAATCTGGCAGTCGAGCATCGCGCTGCCGCAGATGCTGGCCTTTGCAGCAGGGGCGCTGATCGACATTCTCAACAGGCAGTCGAGCGGTGCTGGCTACACCTACGTTTTCCTTGGCGCTGCGATGTTCGTTTTGACTGGGTCTCTACTCGTGACTAAGGTCGAAGGGTCAAGTTGAGGCAGTGGTAATATCCCGCCTCCAATGAGCTTCACACAGCGCACACATTCTTGCGGTGACCTTCGATCTGAGCACGCCAATCAGGTCGTTACGGTTAATGGATGGGTGCACCGTGTCCGCGACCTGGGAGGCCTCCTCTTTTTCGACCTTCGAGACAAGACCGGGCTGCTGCAGCTCATCTTCGATCCGAGCGATCACCCAGAAGCAGAATCGATCAAGCCTGAGTCGTGCATCAGCGTGACAGGCAAGGTCGTGATGAGGGACGAAAATGCAAGGAATGCGAATCTGCCATCCGGCGATATCGAGGTCTCAGCAACCGCCTATAAGCTGTTGAGCCCATCCGGCGTGCTGCCGTTCCCGGTCAGCGATGAGGCGCAGATGCTGAAGGTGAACGAAGAGCTCCGCGTAAAGCACCGCTACCTCGACCTACGACGCCCTGCTATGCTCAAGAAGCTCCAGATCAGAGCCTCTGCTATTAGGCGGATCCGGGCGTTTCTTGACGCTGACGGTTTCACCGAGATTGAGACTCCCATTTTCACCAAGTCCACTCCCGAAGGTGCACGCGACTACCTCGTGCCCTATCGGCTCGATCCAGGCAAGTTCTACGCTCTTCCGCAGAGCCCTCAGCAGTACAAGCAGCTGCTGATGGTCTCAGGAGTGGAGAAGTACTACCAGATCGCCAAGTGCTTCCGGGATGAAGCGCAGCGAGCAGACCGGCAGCCTGAATTCACCCAGCTTGACCTTGAGATGTCCTTCGTCACACAGGAGGACATTCTTCAGCTCACGGAGAAGATGACGCGCACGGCCATCAACGGCCTGGTCGAAGAATTTAAGCTCAACAAAGAGCCCGTTGGCGAATTCGTGAGGATGTCCTACGACGAGTCGATGGAGCGGTACGGCAGCGACAAGCCAGACCTCCGTTTTGGCCTCGAACTGGCCGACTTGAGTGACACTGTTGCTGAGTCAGGATTCGGGGTCTTCAAGGGCTGCGTTGAGGGCGGCGGCAAGGTCCGCGCGATTGTCTATCCTGGCGGCTCAACAAAGTCGCGCAAGGATATCCGTGAGCTTGAAGATTTCTGCAAGGAGTCGGGTGCGAAAGGGCTCGCCACAATCGCCGTTTTGGCCGATGGCCAGGAGGCAGAAGGCGCTGTGGAAATGCACGGCGTGCGGCTCAAATCGTCGATCATGAAGTTCCTGGTCGAAGACGAAGTCGGCCAGATCCTCGAGAAGACGAGCGCGAAACCCGGTGACCTCATCTGCATCGTTGCTGATTCATACAAGGTGACAAACGAAGCTCTCGGACGACTGAGAAGCCTGATTGGTGACCAGTGTGGTCTCAAGGACAAGTCGAAAATGGCGTTTGCATTCATTCTCGACTTCCCGCTGGTCGATTGGAACGAGGAGGAAGAGCGCTGGGATCCCAGCCACCATC
>JALGYA010000297.1 GCA_029824475.1 Fimbriimonadia bacterium
GATTCGCGTACTTCTCCCACTGCGGCTCCATCCTACGGTAGAGCTCCCGCCACGCTTCGTGGTTCGCCTCTGAATAGAGCTCGTACGGCTGTTCAATGTACAGCCTGCCTTCGCTCTTGGCGTTCTCAATGAAAGGGGCTTCGGTAACGGTCATCCCGATGCCGGGCGGAAACTGAGACGGCTGATCGCTCATAGGCAAGACCTCGTTGTCTTGCCTCTATTGTAGCGGGCCGCATGGAGCTGACGCCCAAAATAAAAGGGAAACGGTCCACCTCGCATCTGCGAAGTGGACCGTGAGTCTTTGACCTTCGACCGGACGATCTATTGGCCTGTCTGCATCTGCTGCCGGGCGGCGGCTTCGCCTCCGCCAGATTCAGGGCCGCCAGGAACGTTTTGGGGCACATAGCCCTCCATTCTCGCGTTGCCGGCTTGACCCTGAAGATCAGCCAACTGCTCCTGTTCTGACGACATCTTGCCGCTGCCGCTCGTCATGATGACTGCCACAACCAGAACGGCCACTACAACAACTGCAGCCATTATGATCACGGGAGTTGAGACCTGCTTTTTCATGACAGCTCTATTCTACTGGCCCGGAAGCTTGCAGACGTCGTCGCCGCGTCCCCAGCCTGCGTCGAGGCACGAAACGCCCTGATCCCAGAACGGATCGGGAGTTCCAACCCACCACGCCGCCTTCTCTTCGTAGCCGTCAAGAAGTGTGCCGTGGAGGACGCCGTCACTGGCGAGCCCAGCAGCTCGATGGAACTTCGTCGATGTATCTGCATAGACAAAGACTGAACCACCAGCGTATGCGTTGTTCAGCTCACCGTACGGCGCACGGGGATCTGAGATCGGCATATCGTCGCGTCGGGTGTTGTTGATCTGAACATCCCAGAACCAGCACTCGTGGTTCCACGGATCATCCACACAATCCTGTGGGGAGTTGTTCGTGGTGTAGAGCCGCTGCCGCTTTTCAGCGAACATAACGGTTCTGCTCACGTTCGGCACAAAGTTCTCTGCGATGCCAGGCTTGGTTGCCCAGTTGAAGCTCGGCGGCACCTGAACACCCTGGAAGAGATTGCTGGCGGGAGCGAAGCCTCTTCGGAACATTCCGTGAGGAGTCACGTACTTCGGTCGAATGTCCTCAGTCGAAGCAAGGATGTCCCAGTTCTTTACGTAGGGATCGATCAGCTTTTCCCAGGTCATGGATGGCTCAGGATCAGCGATGCCGAAGCCCCAGCGCACCTTTGGTGGATAGATATCGTCGTTGTCGCCCATGTAGATGTGGACTGACAAGCCAACCTGCTTCATCTGCGAGATGGCCCTCGCCTTCTTCGCGGCTACCTTTGCCTGAGCAAAGACCGGGAAGAGAATCGCTGCAAGAATGGCAATGATTGCAATGACAACGAGCAGCTCGATCAGAGTGAAGCCGCTCATGTTAGTTCGTCTTTTCATTTTCGTTCCTCAATTGGAAAGCGCCAGAACCAGATCTTCCGGCAGAACAACCGCCGACCCTTTTGGCGGCAGTTCGACACGGAGTTCTCCGTGCGCGGTCAGGGCGATGGGATATCCAGTCAAACCATCACGGAGTGGAGTCGATGAAGCCCAGCGGCGAAGCCCCTTAGAAAGAGGGATCACTACGGTCTCCGGGTGGCTGCTTCGGCTGACAGCCACCAGTGCCGTCTCGCCGTCGTAAGTTCTTGAGAAGGCACCGATCTGCCTCTCGTCGTCAGTAAATTGGACTGTTGGCTCCCCCTTCATAAGAGCCGGGCTGGCCTGGCGCATCGCGATCAGGCGCCGCACGTGAGCGAGCACATCGTTCGCTTGCTCTGCCAGGTCCCAGCGCATTCCGCGGCGATTGTCGGGGTCGGCTCCGCCTGCCATCCCGAGTTCATCCCCATAGTAGATGCAGGGAGCGCCAGGCCAGGTGAGGAGCATCGTCTGCCCCAGTTTCAAGAGATCTTGGTCACCGTCAGCCATGGACAGGAATCGGGGCGTATCATGGCTGCCCAGCAGATTCATGAGGTTCCCAGAGACCTGGGGAGGATAGCTGAGATAGATGCCGATCAGAGTCTCCAGGTACTTGCTTGGTGAACCGTTGCCGCGAGCGATCCACTGGAGCGCTGCCTCGCGGAACTGATAGCCCATCATAGAGTCCCACTGATCGCCTTTTAGCCAAGGCGTGCCGTCGCCCCAATGCTCGCCGATAATCAGCTGATCCTCACCCAGCGACTTCATATGACGGCGATATCTGCGCCAGAACGGCATCGATACTTCGTTGGCAACATCGAGGCGCCAGCCGGCGATCTCAGCATTCTGGTTCCAGAACGTCATCGCCTCGAAAATATGGGACTGAACATGTGGGTTGAGGGTGTTCAGCTTCGGCATGGACGGGAAGCCATAGAAGGCTTCGTAGTTGGGTTTGGCGTCAATGCGAACAGGATAATCGTGGACGGTGTACCAGTCTGCGAATCGTGAGTCTGCGCCTTCTGCACGTACATCTTCAAATGCAAAGAACTCAGTTCCGGTGTGATTAAAAACGCCATCTAGAACTGTCCGGATACCGGCTTTTTTGAGATGTCTGGTGAGTGCGCTGAATTCATCGTTGGCGCCCAGCCTGTGGTCGATCTTAAAATAGCTGACCGTCTCGTAACGGTGGTTGGAAGGGCTCTCAAACACCGGCGTCATATAGACCGCATCAATCCCTAGGCTCTTCAAGTAGTCCGTATGAGAGCGGATGCCAGCCAAGTCCCCGCCGTGGAAGCCGTAGTAGGTCGGATCTTGATCCCAGTCGAACAGATCTTCGGGATCATTGTCAAGACTCCCGTTTGCAAACCTGT
>JALGYA010000298.1 GCA_029824475.1 Fimbriimonadia bacterium
ATGAGCTTGGCTACCTCCACGAGTTGCTCGCCTGGGACGAAGCGAAGCGCGCGACAGAGGCTCTGCTGTCGTACTTCGCTCTCGTTCTTGGCGGCGTCATGATCGTGGCAGCGGCGATTCTGACCCTCTTCGATCTGAGGGATGGTACCGTATTCGCGGTTCTCATTCCCGGATTCCTCGCGGGATTGTTCTTGATCGGCGTGTCTGTCTTGCTCAAAGGCCGAGTGCGAGATCGCCATCGGATCGCGCTTGTCGCTCGAAAGTTGACGCAGACACTCTGAGCTTGTCTGCGCTCAGACTGTCGTGTGGGCAAGCCGCACCGATAGCGGTTCTCACGCTCCTGGCCTCGCCCCACACCTTGGCTTCTCAAGTCAATCAGGCTTCGGGCGACAATCCGTTTCCATCGAAGTTGGCAACGCAAATGCAGGGTGCCCTCGACACGTGGGCGCTCGCTCCAGAGCATCGTGGCGTATCTGCAGCAGTCACTCTTTCGGCCGGTCAAGAGTGGTTCGGTTCAGCGGGCATTGAGGGTACCGGAGAGGAACTGCTCTCAGAGCACCTGATTTGGATTGCGAGCATTACGAAAACGATGACCGGAGCCGTCATCCTTGGCCTGGCAGAGGAGGGCCTCCTGAACCTGGATGACGCCATCTCGCTCTGGCTGGAGGACCTTGCGTATGTAGATCCGGAAATCTCGATCCGCCAGTTGCTCAATCACACGAATGGTTTGGCGAACTATACGCGTAATCCTGGTCTCGGACCGGCGATCGGTGCCGACCCCACACGTCTGTTCTCAGCTCGGGAGTTAGTTGAATTCGTTGGTCCGATGAGCTTTGAGCGAGGTCAGCGCACGGAGTACACGAACACGGCGTTTGTTCTCTTGGGGTTGATCGCTGAGAGCGTAACTGGCGCCTCGATCCTCGAGCTGTACCACGAGCGCCTTTGGAAACCACTTGGCCTCAATGAGATTTTTCTGCCCGGCTTTGAATCTCCGCCGGGACCCGTCGCCCGGGCATGGGCGGGCCCCGGGGCCGAACAGGCGACGGCGCCGCTCGAGCGGATCTCCCTCTTGTCGATTGGCAACTCGGCATTCGGTCTTTTCGCTACCGCCCAAACCGTAGCCCGCTGGGGTCGTGCTCTATTCACCGGAAAGGTGTTCGGTGAATCGATGCGTCAGCAAATGCTCGAATTCGTGCCCGCGGCCGGAAATATCCGTGGTGAGTCAGGAGCTGGACTCGGCATCCGCGGCTATAACTATCTTCAGCGTGAGCAATGGGGCCATAGTGGAGGTTCCCCGCTCGGGAGCAGTCTGATGCTGTTCGACCCCGAGACGGGGACGACGGTAGTCGTATTGATGAACCAGGGCGGAGGTGCTCAACACTTTACTCTGGCACCCGAGCTGTTGCGGATTGCCACCGATTGATAACGGACATAGATGGACCGAGGGCTCGGATGACCGTCAAACAGACGTTTCTGGCGCTAGTATGCGTTCAGGCGCTTCATTCTGTGGAGGAATACGTCTTTGGCCTGTACGCTGTCTTTCCGCCTGCCCAGTTCATCAGCGGCCTTGCATCCCCCGATCTCGAAGCTGGATTCCTGATGGTGAATGCCTCATTTGTAGCATTCGGAGCGTGCTGCTACTGGTGGCCGGTTCGTCAGGGCTGGCCGAGCGCTGTGGCGATCGCCTGGTTTTGGTTTGCGGTCGAAATCGTTAACGGGTTGGGACATCCGACCTGGTCGGTGATGCAGGGTGGGTATACGCCGGGCCTGGCCACCTCCCTGCTTCTCTTGCCGCTGGCTCTTTTGCTGGCGCGGTTATTGGTCAACCTTGAACTTGAAACTGGCGTGGTAGGTCCACGCAACTCCGGAGGCCAGACATGAAGGAAAGAGCGGGGCAGATTGGACTCGTCCTTGGTTCTGTTTTCATCATCATGGGATTGGCGTATGGCAATTCCGCAACCTGGATGCTTGGATTTATCCTGCTCGGTCTAGGTGTATTCAAGATGAAGAAGAAGAGCTGACCACTTGCCACAGGCCGTGATTGAAACAGCTCGGCTCACGCTCCGCAGATTCACGGAGGATGATGCAGGATTTATCCTCCAGCTCCTGAATGAATCATCCTTTCTGGAGTTTGTGGGAGACAAGGGTGTCCGGACATTGGAAGACGCGCGCCGATATATACGGGAGGGACCGGTCGCCTGCTATGCCGAGCACGGTTTTGGTCTATATCTCGTCCAGCATCGCGAGGAAGGCGCCAAAATCGGCATGTGCGGGTTACTGAAGAGACCGACTCTGGACGACCCTGACATCGGCTTCGCGTTGATTCCCGGTTCCTGGTCGCAGGGATTTGCCACAGAAGCGGCCCAGGCGGTACTGGAAAGAGCCAGGGACCTGCACGGCCTGAAACGGATCTTCGCGATAACCGCGCCGAATAATGATGCGTCGATTCAGGTGCTCAAGAAGATCGGACTTCGATTCGAGAAGACCGTGCGCCTGTCCGACGATGCCGATGAGATTCTGCTATTCAGCACACCCGACGCGGAGGTCCAGTCCTCCACTTAGATTGCCTCGCTCAAAGCCGTTGTCCAGAATGTCGGTTCCTGGTCACAGGTTCATGCCCTTCATCAGGAGGAATACCGTGGCGACAGCAGACAAATGCTGCTCCATCGTCCCCTACTTCAAGGTTTATGACGGCAACCTGGACGCATTCCGCGACCTGTGCGCACGATTTGTCGAGAAGACAAGCCAGGAAACCAAGTGCATGTACTACGGATTCAGTTTCGATGGCGATGAGGTCCACTGCCGGGAGGGCTATGAAGATGGCGAAGGCGTGCT
>JALGYA010000079.1 GCA_029824475.1 Fimbriimonadia bacterium
GGCTCACCTTACAGGAAGAAAATGAAGATCCTTGTGACTGGCGGATGCGGCTTTATCGGCAGCGCCTTCCTCAATATGATGGTTCCGCGTCACTCGGAGCACGAGTTCGTCAACATCGACTCTCTGACTTATGCTGCGAACCCTGCCAACTTGTCAGGGCTGGATCAGACCGGCAGGTACACGTTCATCAAAGCGGATATTTCGGATGCAGATCACGTCTTGGAAATCTTCCGTATCGAGAAGCCGGACCGGGTGGTTCACTTCGCTGCGGAGAGCCATGTGGACCGCAGCATCCTCGGCCCCTAGGCGTTTGTCCAGGCCAACATCATCGGCACCTTCAATCTGCTGGAGGCCTGCCGTGAGATCTGGGGAGATGCCGAAGGCAAGGTGTTCCACCATGTCTCGACAGATGAGGTTTACGGCGAACTGGAAGACGACGGCCTCTTCACCGAGACCACTCCGTACAGCCCGAGCAGCCCCTATTCCGCCAGCAAGGCATCGAGCGACCACTTGGTCAGGGCATGGGGACGCACCTTCGGCCTGCCGGTGAAGATCACGAACTGCTCGAACAACTACGGTCCACGGCAGTTTCCTGAGAAGCTGATCCCGCTGATGATCCTCAACGCGGCGGAGGGCAAGCCGCTCCCTGTCTACGGCGACGGCAGCAATGTCCGCGATTGGCTCCAGGTCGAAGACCACTGCGACGCGATCTGGCAGGTGATGGAGACCGGGCGGCTGGGCGAAACCTACAACATCGGCGGCAACGCCGAGCGGACCAATCTTGAGGTCGTGAAGGCGATCTGCGCGGCTGTCTCGAAAGCGACTGACGGGTCAGATAAGGAGTCGCTCATCACTTATGTCACCGACCGGCCAGGCCACGATTTCCGGTACGCGATAGACACAAGCAAGATCATGGGCGAGCTCGGCTGGAAGCCGAAGCATACATTTGAGCAGGGCCTCCAGGAGACAGTCGAGTGGTATCTGAGCAATCCTGACTGGGTGGAAAGCGTCAGATCAGGCGCATACCAGACCTGGATCGACCAGAATTACAGAGAACGATCATGAGAAAAGGGATCATCTTAGCCGGTGGATCGGGCTCGCGCCTTTTCCCGCTCACGCTTGGAGTGAGCAAGCAGCTCCTGCCGGTCTTCAGCAAGCCGATGATCTACTACCCGCTCAGCGTTCTCATGCTCGCCGGCATACGCGACGTGCTGGTGATCACCACACCTCACGAGCAGGACATGTTCATGCGGCTGCTGGGTGACGGGTCGCAGTGGGGGCTCGACATTCAGTTCGCCGTTCAGCCGGAGCCGAAGGGTCTGGCACAGGCATTTCTGATCGGTGAGGAGTATCTGGACGGCGCTCCAGCCGCGCTGGTGCTGGGCGACAACATTTTCTACGGAAACACTCTCACCGGCCTGATCCGCGAAGCGGATGGGCGGGCCGACGGCGCGACGGTTTTTGCCTATCAAGTTGAAGACCCGACCGCCTACGGCGTAGTTGAGTTTGATGAAAACGGCAAGGCTAAGAGCCTCGAAGAGAAGCCGGCTGATCCGAAGTCCGATTTCGCTGTGACTGGGCTCTACTTTTACGACAGCACCGTTGTTGACAAGGCTAAATCACTCAAACCAAGCAAGCGCGGAGAGCTTGAGATCACGGACCTGAACCGTCTCTACCTGGAGGAAGGCTCACTCAACGTCTCCACTTTTGGCAGAGGCTTCGCATGGCTCGACACGGGCACGCCGGAGGCGATGCTCCAGGCCGCCAACTTCGTCCAAGCCGTCGAGGAGAGACAGGGCCTGCTGATCAGCAGCCCAGAAGAGATCGCTCTGAGAATGGGCTGGATCACTGCAGAGCAGCTCAAAGAGCTGGCCCATCCGATGCGGAACAGCTCATACGGCCAGCGGCTGCTGGCTGCTGCTGAGGGACGAGCCTGATGGAGATTCTGGAGACTCCTCTGCCCGGCGCCCTCGTCATCCAGCCGCAGGTATTCGGCGATGAACGTGGCTGGTTCCACGAGGCGTGGAACGCCGAGAAGTTCAAGGAGCAGGGCCTCGACCTGGAGTTCTGCCAGGACAACCGATCGATGTCCATCGACGGTGTCCTAAGAGGCCTCCATTATCAGTGGCCAAACCCGCAGGGGAAGCTCGTCTCATGCGTCAAGGGCAAGATCTGGGACGTCGCAGTTGACATGCGGACAGATTCGCCCAATTACAAGGAGTGGTTTGGGCTGGAGCTGAGCGATATGAACCACCTGTCCTACTGGATCCCTGAGGGGTTCGCACACGGTTTCGTCGTGCTGGAGGGGCCGGCCGTCGTGAGCTACAAAGTCACGAGTCCGTTCCGTGCAGAGTTTGATACGGGCGTCCGCTGGGATGACCCAGATATCTGCGTAGAGTGGCCCACATCGGGCGTGCCGATCATCTCCGCCAAGGACGAAAACCTGCCCTGGCTGAAAGAGGCAGAGAACCTGCCCAAACTCTAGATCGTCTGGTTCGTGACCGGGTGCGTCTCAGCTGGAGTCTCCACGCTTATCGGTCCATGGTCTTCGCCCAACTTGTGGCCTTTGAGTGGGCTGTCCTCTAGGAGGAATCCGCCTAGCGCCGCCCATCCAAATAGAGTCAACACAACAAAGACACCAGCCGAGAGCTTTCCAACGCTCGCCTGCGCCTTCGGGCTGATCGCCAGGCCCCAGCGGATGCTGAAGTTCCAGAGCCCGTAGCTCAGGTGGTACGTGCAGGCTGCGATTCCCAGCACGTAGATCGCGAGGCCCAGGTACGGCACTCCGAACGGGCCATCCATCAGGATTCCCTGCCAGTTTGCGTAAGTGATTGTGGCCTCAGGGCCATACATCATCGACCGGATCGAAGTCGTCGGCACGTGGAACAGAATGAAAATCGCAGCGAGGATGCCAGAGACGCGCTGGAACGTGTAATAAGCGTTCTCGCGGTACTTGTAGGCGGCCTTGCTGTAGTTGCCCTCACCACGGCTGGTGATGAAGATTCCGTAGACCATGTGGAAGAGCAGCGGGACCCAGATCAGGCCGATTTTGAGGAACATGCCGATGTGCCTCGGCATGCCTTCGAAGAACCCGATGACACCGTCGTACGCCTCGGGTCCTGCAAGGCTGAATGTGTTGAGCATGAGGTGCTGGGCCAAGTAAAAACCGACCGGAAAGATGCCGGTCAGCGAGTGCAGCTTGTGCCAGAAATAGCTTTCGCTCCCAAACTTATTTTCGCCCATGTCGCTCAGCGACATCTTACCTTCGGTGAGGGGGACCCCAGGGCTGCCCAACGGCCCATCGGCTCCGGCCGTTTTTTGGCGGGACGTGTATGCTCTTCCACTGGATCGGAGACAGAGAATGGCAGGAATTATTGACATCACAGCAAGAGAGATTTTCGACAGCCGCGGAAATCCAACCGTCGAGGTCGACGTCACCCTCGAAGACGGCTCATTCGGACGCGCAGCCGTACCGAGCGGCGCAAGCACCGGCCAGTTCGAAGCGGTTGAGCTGCGTGATGGCGACAGCGATCGCTGTTTTGGCAAGGGCGTTCTGAACGCTGTCGAAAATGTCAACGCGAAAATCGGCCCGGCTCTGCTCGGCGCTGAATCCACAGACCAGATTGAGATCGATCACGAGATGATCGAGATGGACGGTACGCATAACAAGGCAAACCTTGGTGCAAACGCGATTCTCGGCGTCTCCCTCGCTGTGGCGAAAGCATCGGCGGCATCCGCAGACCTCCCGCTCTACAGCTATGTCGGCGGGGTCCATGCCAACACTCTCCCCGTTCCGATGATGAACATCCTGAACGGCGGTCAGCACGCTGATTCAAACGTCGACTTCCAGGAGTTCATGGTCTATCCGATCGGCTTCGACTCCTTCGGCACGGCGATGCAGTCCGGTGCTGAAGTCTTCCACACGCTTAAGAAAGTTCTGAAAGGCAAAGGCCTGAACACGGGCGTTGGCGATGAGGGCGGATTCGCTCCGAACCTCGAGAGCCAGGAGCTCGCATTCGACTACATTATCGAAGCGATCCAGCAGGCAGGCTACACCCCCGGCAAGGACATGTGGCTCGGCATCGACGCAGCCGCGACCGAGTTCTACTCCGACGGCACGTACAACTACAAGGCTGGCGATGTTCGGCAGCGCACAGGCGCACAGCAGGTCGAATACCTGGCTGGCCTCTGCGAGAAGTACCCGATCATCAGCATCGAGGACGGCTGCGACGAGGAGGACTGGGATTCCTGGAATGGCCTGGTCTCCGCTATCGGCGACACGGTTCAGCTGGTTGGCGACGACCTGTTCGTCACCAACGTTGAGCGGCTCTCACGAGGCATCGCCGAAGACTCCGCCAACTCGATCCTGATCAAGGTGAACCAGATCGGCACGCTGACCGAGACTCTCGACGCGATCCGAATGGCAGACCGAGCTGGCTACACCAGCGTCATGAGCCACCGATCCGGCGAGACCGAAGACGTGACCATTGCTCACCTCGCTGTAGCCACAAACTGCGGCCAGATCAAGACGGGCGCTCCGAACCGAACCGACCGCGTGGCGAAGTACAACGAGCTGCTCCGCATCGAAGAGATGCTCGGCCGACAGGCCAAGTACGCCGGCGCCGACGGCTTCGGCAAGCTGGCTGCTCGCCTCAACGGCTGATTCTCTCTCAGACATAAGAAAGAGCCTGGGTGGTGTTTCCACCTGGGCTCGTCTTTTTAAGTGCCTGCGGGCAGATCAGGCTTGGTCCCTCTCCCTCGAACGAGGGGAGGTTAGGAGGGGGACCTAACCTAAGTGCTGTGCTCGACGAAGGAGAGCACTATCCTGACCTGGGTTTCCTCCAGCTTTCTTGTAGATGGCGAGAGGCCAGCAGGCCGAGGTCTTGAATCTGTGCGCCATGGACAGGCCGCTTTGGGCTTGTCCGTGTCTTGGCGCCAACCACACGGACAAACGCTGAGAGCGCCTGTTCATGGCACACCGAGTTTGATTGGGATTGGTCCCTCCCTCGCGAATGGGGAGGAGGCTAGGATGGGGGATCAGAAGAGCCTGGGTGGAAATCCACCCAGGCTCTTCTCTCTAGTCATCTTCAAGCAGGAAGACATAGACCACGTCATCGAGCTTGATGAGCTCCGCCAAGTTCTTGGCTGTGATTGTGCCGAAAACGGACTTGAGGCTTTGATCCTCAGCGTCCATCTCTAGACCAGCTTTCTGAAGCGCCTCAATGAAGAAGGCATCGAACGACTTGATCTGAACTTGGACTTCGATGACACCTGTCAAGCCCTTCAAGTCTGGCGACAACTTGGAAGGAGGAGCCTGTCGGCCCCGTGATACCGAGAATTCCTCTACAGGAGCGCTGCGGACGGCTTTTCTTGCAGATGAAGAAGACCGCCTGGCTAGACCGCCTCGGCCTGCGCCACTTGCACCAGAACTAGCGCCGCCACGTGAACCGCCGAAACCGCCGCCGCCAAAGCCGCCACCGCCTGATTTAGCTCTGGTAGTCCCTTGCACGATGAACGTGTTGTCCGTGGCCGAATACGTAACAGACTCGATGCCACTAGGAACGTAGCCCTCGCCTCCACGGGCTTCCATGTCAACACCCTCAGTCATCTCGATTGGCATGTGAACGGTCCGCAATCTTCCACGGATGTTCACCCGCCGCTTTTCGACGGCAATGAATGACGTGTACTCAGTGACGAGGCTGTTCTTTAGCGCGATGTCTATGACTCTCTGCTTAGTCAAGGCCGCCTCTGACTTATCTCCGCCTCCGCTCTGGCGGCTTTCTAGCCATCCCACCCGTTCGAGGTCAGCAATGCGCCGACGAGCCCAGAGAGTCTGGAGTGCGGGCGCTTTCGACCCGAAGGCATGGAAGTTCACGTCGATGATTTTCTCCCACGGCTTTCCAGCGAGTTCGCCCGTGATAGTGATCTTTGCAGGCCCAGGCCTCGTCCAGCGACCGAAGATGACAGTTGGCTCCGCTGAAAAGACATCTGGGACTGTCTCTGGCGAGACACCAAAGACCCCGCCGCCTTCGACACGAACGCTGACGTCCGTAAGCAGCGGGCTCTCAATACGCCTGATGAACCGCTCGGCTGCCAAATCTGCAGCCTCTGCAAGAGTGACGATCTCCGCGTCTCCACGGCCCTCTGCGCTCATGGCTTCAATCAAGAATCGGTTGACGCCATTGCCGATGCCAAATGTGAACATTCGGCTTTCGCCACGCATCTGCCTGATCTTCTTCAAGATCTCTGCCTCGTTGCCAACGAATCCGTCTGTGTTGAAGACAACGAGCCTCAGCCGGCCATCCCTTGGCGGATTCCGGAGGGCGAGATCCACGGCCGGTGAAATCATAGTGCCGCCGTTTGCCTTGAGAGACCTGACCTTCGCAAGGGCCTCCTGGGCGTTTGCCTGTGTGAACGGTCGAGACTCAGGCCAGAGGGAGACTGCCTTGTTTGCAAAGCTGATCAAATTGAATGTGTCGCCAGGCCGGAGAGCCTTCATCAGTGCCTCGGTCAGCTCCTTGGACTTATCGATCGGGAAGCCACTCTGACTCCCGCTCTGATCCATCACAAAGATGATCTCCCTATCTCGAATGATCTCAACAGGAGGAGCCGCTGGCGGAGCCAATATCAGGCAAAACGTTCCCGCACCGCCCCGATTGCTATGCTGGATAAACGAAGTGTTGATCTCTTCACCAGGCGTTCTCCATCGCAGGATGAAATCACGATTGACTCGTTCGTCTGCCCGGCTCAGCGAGACGCTGGCTCCATCTGGATTCTGCTCAACGGAAATGGCGTGCAGGACGCTGTGGACGCTTTTGATCGGTCCTCCTGCATCGATGGTGACGTTCAGTTCGATTTTCTGGCCAGATTTGACTCCTGGTCTCAGCCTGGGTGGAGCAATCCTGCGGGCACCAGGAGAGCCGGCAGGGATGAAACGTGGGCCGACGGTCATGGGGAAGGAGAACTCAAACTCCCCCTCCTTCCAGTCGATTGTGTCGACGTAAGAGATCTCGACCGTCACCGACTTGCCGGGCATGATGTTTGCCACGGACTGCGTAAAGATGTTCGGCCGCTCCTGATCAAAAAGCGCAGCGGTCATGCCGGCAGCCTTGGCTCTGTTGTATAGCTGGCGAGCCTCTTCTTTGCGTTTAATCTCGCCCTCGATAAGTCGGTCCCCAACCGTGATATGCATCCGATTGACGGCTGCGTCCTCTGCGAGTGGGAAAGTGTAGAGTGCCTCGATCGGAACGATCGAGGGATTGGTGAAAGTCTGGCGGACGGTGACTTCGGCGCCGAGACCGCTGATGCTGCCTGTTACGACAGTCTTCTCCAGCGGCATCAGTCTGCCGGGTCCATCTCGCCCAATGATGGTCATTTGACCAGGGGCAGCTTCGTCTGCGGGAGTGAAATTCAGTCCACTTATCACAGCGAGGCCGATGATTGGTGCGAACATTAAGCTCTTCCTCAAAACTGCATACGCCTAACTTGCTCCAATGCTTCACTTTGCGTCCGCAGGTATGGTCTGACCAAGATGTCGAGGCTGACCGCGTGGCTCCTGCTGCTCGCTGTAACTGGCCTCGTTATGTCTGGATGTCGAGGCGCTGGATCAGGCAAAACCGTGCTCAGAGTCTCCAGTTGGGGCGGGGCCGGCGACGACAGCGAGTTCTGGCGCATCACTCGCGAGGTCTATGATGAGTTCGAGCGGCAGAACCCCGATATCGAACTGCAGCTGGAGATGATTCCGGGGTCGCAGGAGTACGCCCAAAAGCTGCTGCTCAGCTTTGTGGCCCGATCTGAGCCGGATGTGATTGCACTGGACGCCTCCAGCTCAGCTGCATTTGTCAATAGTGGAGTGCTTCTGGACCTCGCACCCTTGGCCTCTTCAGATTCGGAAATTGACCTGGTTGAGTTCTTTCCCAACGTCGTGGACATTGCCCGGCGGGGAGATGAGGTGTTCGCAGTACCGCTCGACTTCACGCCTGTCGTGATGTACTGCAACATGCGGCTGTTTGATGAAGCTGGCGTGCCCTACCCTGAGCCGGGATGGACGTGGGACGACTTCCTCGACAAGGCACAGAAGCTGACAAAAGGCGACCAATATGGGTTCAAATTTACCAACTGGATGCCTGGGTGGGTGCTCTGGATTTGGAACGGGGGCAGTGAGGTTCTGAACGCTGAGGGAGACAAAGCGAGCGGCACTTTCAACTCTTCTCAAAACCAAGAGACGATCCAGTTTCTGGCCGACTTGATTGAAGTGCACAAGGCTGCACCGAGCCTGAGCCAATCCGCTGCACTCGGCGTTGATCCGTTCGTCGATGGCCTCGCCGCGATGGAGATCAGCGGCCACTGGGCGATGATCGGCTACTCTCAGTCCAAGGCCTTCACAACCGATGACATCCTCGTCGTTCCGATGCCAACGAGAGACGGCTCCGAGCCCACAACGGTGATGTATGAAAAGGGGCTGGCCATCGGGAAGAACTCGAAGCACAAAGATGAGGCCTGGCGATTTATCAAATACATGTCGAGCGCTGAGGTCCAACGCAAGATTCAGTCAACCGGGCTAGCCGTCAGCGCACGTAAAGACGTCACCGCCGAGCGCTCTACAAACGATATCGAACGAGCCTTCGAATCGATCATCCCAAGCGCGCGAGTGCCGGGTGGATCAATTACCGAAGGCTACTCGGTGGTCGAAATGGAGGGCGAGAGAGCGATGGACGCCGTCCTCAAGTCCGGCAAGACGCCCAAACAAGCTCTAGACATCGCTGCAGAGGCCATCGATCGCTACTTGGAGGACCATTGAGCATCAAGCGGCAGAACGGACTCTGGTTTGCAGCGCCAGCGGTGCTGCACATGCTCGTCTTTGCCGTGATCCCAATCGGTTACGCGCTCTATCTCAGCTTCTTCAAATGGCGGCCGCTGGTCGGTGAGATGGAGTTCGTTGGCCTTGGTGCTTACGCGAAGATACTGAGCGACTCCAGCTTCTGGAAATCGATCTGGAACTCGTCTGTATTCACTGTGGCGAGCGTGCCTTTGGGGGCGGCGGCGGCGCTCGGTGCCGCGCTTCTCCTAACTCAGCGGCTCAAGGCGGCTGGCTTCTTCCGGACGCTCTTCTATCTGCCCGCCATCTGCTCGCAGATCGCGATTTCGATGATGTGGATCTACATCTATCTGCCGAAGACAGGGCTGATCAACATGTCGCTTCAGATGGTGGGACTGAGCGGCGAAACAGACTTTTTGAACGAGCCCAAACTCGCCATGGCAAGCCTCGTTTTCATGTCGATCTGGGTCGGGCTCGGGCCGAAGATGATCCTCTACATGGCCGGTCTGATGAACATCCCACAGGAGCTGAACGAGGCCTCTGAGCTGGACGGAGCTGGGCCTTGGTACAAGTTCAGGAAGATCACGCTTCCGCTGCTCGGGCCGACCACGCTGTTCGTCATCGTTACCTCGTCCATCGCAGCGATGCAGATCTTCGCGCCGATCTATATGATGACGAAAGGCGGGCCTGACCAGGCGACTGACATGGTCGGCTATCACATCTATGTGGAAGCCTGGGCGAAGCTCAATTTTGGAACGGCTGCGGCTCAGTCGTTTATCTTGTTTGCCGTGGTTTTGGTGCTGTCGCTAGTGCAGCTCCGGATGATGAAATCTCAATTGGAGGGCTGGGGTGCCGCGTAAGGAGTCTGCCACCAAGAGTGCTGCCCTGCACCTGACGGCACTGCTCATAGGGCTGTTTGTCGCAGCTCCGTTCGTGCTGATGGTGCTGATTTCGCTACGTGAGCCATCGACTTCGCTGCCGCAGTTTTCGGAGCTGATCCCCGAGCAGGCGCACTGGGAGAACTACTCTCAAGTGCTGTTCATGCCGGAGATTCCGGTGCTGAGGTTCCTTTTCAACTCTCTGCTGGTCACGTCGGTCATCGTGATCTGCCAGCTCTTCATCTGCTCGCTGGCGGCGTATGCGTTTGCGCGGATGGTGTTCCGTGGGCGGAACCAGCTATTCCTGTTGGTGCTGATGACGATGATGTTCGCGGGCACCGTCACGCAGCTGCCTGTCTTCCTAATGATGCGATCGGTCAACTGGCTCGACACCTACTGGGCGCTGATCATCCCCGGGATCTCCAGCTCGTTCAACATCTTCCTGCTGCGGCAATTCTTCCTCCAGATACCCAAGTCGATGGATGAGGCTGCCCGGCTTGACGGCGCCTCGGATTGGCGTATCTGCTGGTCGGTGGTTGTACCGACATCGAAGGCAGCTCTGGCAACTGCAGGCGCGTTTACATTCTTTGCGGTTTGGACCGACTTCTTCTGGCCGCTGCTGGCGGTGAGTTCGATCCGGATGCGGACGCTTGAAGTTGGATTGTCTATTTTCAAGAACAGCTATGGAGGCACCAACTGGCCGCTCCAGATGACAGCGGCAGTGATTGTGCTGCTGCCATTGGTGATCGTGTTCTTGGCCGCGCAGAAGTTCTTTGTCAGAGGCGTGACGATGGGCAGCGTGAAGTAGTGCTCTGGAAGCCCCCTTCCTCCTCGTTTGAGAGGAGGAAGGGGGTGGGGGGATGGAGGTTTCTCGGCGCGAACCACCAGTCTGGCCCCAGAACCTCCTCACCCTAACCCTCTCCTCGGGTCCAGATTCTCGGATTGGTCCCTCCCCCACGAAGGGTGGGGGAGGCTAGGAGGGGGCCGGCTTCCTGCCGGAACTACTGACGGCAGCGCCAGTTTCAGTCCATGGACGAGCGGCATCCTCCAGACCGCTCGCTCCGCTCGCAGCCCCCTCTCTTAATCTCCCCCGCCCCAAGCGGGGGAGAGGCCAGAAAGCCGTGGATTTAGAACCTAAACCTTCTAGGTGTGCCATGGACAGGCCGCTTTGGGCTTGTCCGTGTCTTAGCGGAGACTGCAAGAACACGGACAAACGCTGGGAGCGCCTGCCCATGGCACACGGGAACGGATTGGAAGCTCCCTTCCGATGCTGCGCGGAAGCCTACGCCTGATCCAAAGCCACTTGACAAGCACCTGCCCCGGGCTGCATGCTGGAGAGATGCTCGCGCCTGCTCTTGCGATGTCTGCCATTCTCACTGCCACACCGGCAGACGAGCGGCCAAACATCATCCTCTTTATCATCGATGACCTGGGCTGGCAGGACACTTCTGTTCCCTTCTGGAACAAGGAGACTCACTTTAACGAGCGATACCGCACGCCCAATCTGGAGAAGCTTGCGGCACGCAGCATGGTCTTCACAGACTCCTACGCGAGCTGCGCCGTCTGCACACCGACTCGAACGAGCATCATGACGGGGCAGGCTCCGGCCAGAACTCACATCACCTACTGGACACGCGACAAGGACCGAGACACCTCTGCAGGCCACCCATTCATCAAGAGCCCAGCTTGGCGGCTCAACGGCCTGCAAAAAGGCGACCTCACTCTCCCCGGCCTGCT